>CAXUIG010000011.1:0-48348 GCA_964250845.1 uncultured bacterium
CCCCCCATCTCCCCCTCCTCTTAGGGATTACCAGGGATGCGCTCGATCTGGGCATAACCGCTGAAAAGCAGTTGTTTACCTTGAGTTTCTAAACGATTGATCCGCATGGTAACGCCATCTAGGTCAAAGCGATCCAGATCGACCATATTATCCAAAATTTGACCCAGTGCGTCCGTCAGGGTTTTAGAGATTTGCCGTTGCGCTTCTGGCACCAAGTCTGTTTCAAACTTCGGGTCTTTAAAAGAAATTCGCCGTCGCCGCTCCACGGCTAGGGTGGCTGTGAGGCTAATCGGTACGAAGTCGCCGGTGCTTAGGTCTGCCTTAGCCCAAATCCGCACCTGATTGTTGGGCAATAGTTCTACATGGACTTCGTTAAAGGAAATCGTCTCACCGCCAGATAGGTCAGCTAAATTAGGCAGGGAGAGGTTCTGGAGCCGCTTTCTCACCAGTTCCGCCTTAAAGGCGTGGTTGATGCCTGCTTCTGACAAGGTGACTTCGGCAACGGCTTGAGTCGGTTGCTTTAGAGCAAGTTTGCCGCTCAAAACCGAGCTGAAGTCAATGGAGACAGCGTCGGTTTCAAAAGACATCTCTTCCACCCAGAAATCCTTGCGGATAACCAAGCCACGACCGCTCATTTTGAAGCTGTCGATGCTGCCCTGCAAGAGTTTACTGGAGGGATAGCAGCGGACAAAGACTTCTATTGACTCGCTTTGGGTGAACAGATGTTTCATTGTTTTGCTGGCAACAGTATTGAGCAAGCGCTCTCCCCAATCGGTGCCAGTGGGATTTGTAAAACCAGTAAGGCCGCCAAACATAGAGGATTGCGTCCACAAAACTTCTTCATACTTTGTAACAAACTGTGACGAACTCGGCAAGCGATCCCCTGGAGCCTCTTCATGAATAACTGGGTATTTCTACTCTATCGAAGATTGTCTCACTTTTTCCGTGCGGTTCTTCTTGCTCTTTTTTTGGGCATCGTACTTTTGGGCTGGGTGGCATTGAGCCAGCAGCCAGTTACCCTCAACATCTTGATGACTGCCCCTGATGCCCAACCTTGGAGACAGGGCATAGTCAAAGACTTCGAGGCAAAAAATCCAGGCATTCGCATCAACCTGGTTGAGGGTCCGAATGCGACAAATTTACTTGAAGACCTCTATACCTCCGCATTTATCTTGGGTGACTCCCCTTATGACTTGGTCAACATGGACGTTATCTGGACATCCAAGTTTGCTGCTGCTGGGTGGTTGCTAGACCTGACTGACCAGATTTCCGCAGCGGAGTTGGCAGCATTTTCTCCCCAAGATGTGGAAGCGGGACGTTATGAAGGCAGACTGTACCGAATTCCGCTTCGTTCCGATTTGGGCATCCTCTACTACCGAGAAGACTTGCTAAAAGCAGCAGGGTATGAGCCGCCAGAAACGTTTCAAGATTTGATCAAAATGTCCCAATCGTTGCAGCAGCAAGGCAAGGCAAAGTGGGGCTACATCTGGCAGGGTAAACAATTTGAAGGATTGGTGGTGACGTTTGTGGAAGTCCTCAAAGGCTATGGCGGCTTCTGGGTTAACCCTGACACTCTTGAAGTTGGGCTAGATCGACCAGAAACCCTTAAAGCGATTGAGTTTCTGCTTAGCACTCTCGAAAAGGGCGTTTCTCCTCCTGGCGTGACGACTTACATTGAAGAAGATAGCCGACGCTTATTCCAGAGTGGTCAAGCGGCGTTTTTACGGAGTTGGCCATATCTCTGGCCCTTAGCCAATGAAGACACTTCCCCAATTAAGGGGAAATTTGGAATTAAACCGATGGTTCATGCCCCTGGTCAAAATGGGGGAGCTTGCTTAGGGGGGTGGGGTTTGGGGATTGCCAAATCCTCTAAACATCCAGAGGCAGCGAAGATCGCAATTCAATACTTTACTAGTCAGGAGGTACAGCGCCAATTTATTTTGCACTCAGGCTATGTGCCGAGTCGCCGGGAGTTGTTTACAGACCCAGAAATTGTTGCTAAATACCCCCACTTCCCACAGTTGCTTAAAATCTCACAAAGTGCCGTCTTACGTCCACCAATCGCCCAATATGATCAGGCATCTGATATTTTGCAACGCTACCTCAGTGCAGTATTAACAAATCAGCTCAGTCCTGAAAGAGCAATGAAGGCTGCCGCTGATGAAACGCGCCGATTATTAGCGACTACACGTCGCCCTCGTTGAAATCTTTGGTGTCTCCCACTAGGGGACGCAGACCAAATTTGCTCTAAGTGCTACCACAAACAGAAGATGCGCTCAAAAGAGCGTGTCTATCATTGTGGTTGTTAAGGAATCAAGAGCAAGATGTTGGAAGCGGAACAGGTATTACAGGGGCGTTATCAACTTAAGCAAAAACTGGGGCAAAATGCCGGTCGTCAAACCTGGCTGGCAGCGGATTTGGCAACGCAACCCAGTACGGGCAGCGCCTCCGTGCCTGCCCTGGTAATTGTCAAGCTCCTGGCTTTTGGGAGTGAGATGCACTGGGACGAATTCAAACTGTTTGAGCGCGAAGCGCAGGTTCTAAAACAGCTGAATCATCCCCAGATTCCTAAGTATCGGGATTATTTTTGTATTGATGACCGCTGGCTGTGGTTTGGGTTAGTCCAAGAATATATTCCCGGCTCCTCGCTGAAGGAGTTGCTGCAGGGCAAAAAGTTTACTGAACAGCAAGTTCGCAAAATCGCACTAGAGGTGTTGAATATCCTGATTTATCTGCATGAACTGAGTCCATCAGTACTGCATCGAGACATTAAGCCCAGTAACTTGATCTGGGGTGAAGATGAGCAGGTGTATCTGGTTGACTTTGGCGCAGTGCAGGATAAAGCAGCGAAAGAGAGAGCCACGTTTACTATAGTGGGAACCTATGGTTATGCGCCGATGGAACAGTTTGGGGGTCGGGCGGTACCGGAATCAGACCTCTATGCTTTGGGAGCCACCTTAATTCATCTGCTAACAGGTACGGCTCCAGCTGATTTGCCTTCTCAGAATTTACAGATTCAATTTGCTCAGCGGGTCAGCTCAAGTCCAAATATGGTGTGCTGGCTACAGCAGCTGAGTCAACCCGCCCTAGAACGACGATTTAAGACGGCACGTCTAGCATTGGTGGCGTTAGAATCGGTCATAACTGAACAGAGCAGGTGCCCCTCTGCCTCTTTCTCCCCTGCCTCTTCATCCACCCTCGTAAACAATTCGGGGCAGGGTGGTTTGTTTGATCCCTCGGTGCCGATACCGAATGAAATCAAAGGGTGGAATTGGGGAGCCTTTTTCCTGTCTCCTTTGTGGCCTTTCACTCATCGGGTTTGGATTGGGCTTTTGGCTTGGGTTCCAGTTCTGGGTTTTTGGATCGCGATCGCACTAGGCGTAAAAGGCAATGAATGGGCTTGGAAAAGTAGAAAGTGGCAGAATATTGAGCAGTTCAAGGCGCATCAAAGACGCTGGGCTCTAGCGGGGATTGTTTTAGGGATATCGGTAAACCTAATAGTTTGGCATATAGGAATTTTGTTATTGCTGTCAATTCTTGTTTGAGAGCGGGGATACCTACAAGCATGCTGCAACCAGAACAGATAT
Organism: uncultured bacterium; assembly: GCA_964250845.1. GTDB lineage: Bacteria > Cyanobacteriota > Cyanobacteriia > Cyanobacteriales > Chroococcidiopsidaceae > CAXUIG01. Next base: position 3,588 of record CAXUIG010000011.1, read on the forward strand.
TACAGAATCGTTACCAACTCAAACAAAAATTGGGCGACAATGTGGTGCGCCAGACTTGGCTAGCAGAGGAGCTAATATCCTCTGATTCCGAGCGTACCCAAGTTGTGATCAAACTCTTGGCTTTTGGGGGTGAGGTACAGTGGGACGATCTCAAACTCTTCGAGCGGGAAGCACAAATTCTCAAACAGCTCAACCATCCCCGGATTCCCAAGTACCGCGATTATTTTTGTATTAATGACCGCTCGCTCTGGTTTGGGTTAGTCCAGGAATATATCCCAGGCTCCTCTCTGAAAGAACAACAGGGTAAGGGCAAAAGATTTACGGAACAGCAAGTCCGCAAAATAGCTTCGTCGGTTTTAAAGATTCTGATTTATCTGCATGAACTGAATCCGTCTGTGCTCCATCGGGACATTAAGCCGAGTAATTTAATCTGGGGTGAAGATGAGCAGGTATATTTAGTTGATTTTGGGGCGGTGCAGGAGCGGGCGGCAAAGGAGGGAGCCACGTTTACCGTGGTGGGAACTTATGGCTATGCACCGATGGAACAGTTTGGCGGTCGGGCAGTTCCGGCATCGGATCTCTACGCACTGGGAGCCACGTTGATTCATTTGTTAACGGGAACTGCGCCAGCTGATTTACCGCAGAGTAACTTGCGAATTAAATTCACTCACCGGGTGAGCTTAAGTCCGAGTTTTGTCAGCTGGCTTGAGAAGTTGACAGAACCCGCCCCAGAGCAACGCTTCGAGAGTGCCCACCAAGCGCTGAGTGCTCTCAAATCTGGTAAAACGGTCCAATCCTCAACTTTGCTCAGTCAGCAGTTGCAGCCATCAGTACCGTTCAACAATTCTGGATGCGGTATACATAATGTCTCCGCCAGAGTACCTGATGAAATTATTGGCTGGAATTGGGGAGCGTTTCTGCTGCCTTGGTTGTGGATTTTCCCCAATCAAATTTGGCTAGGAATTTTATGCTGGGAACCAAATTTGGGTTGGTTGATCGCGATCGGGCTCGGTGCTAAGGGCAATGAATGGGCTTGGAAAAGTAGACGCTGGCGAAGCATTGAACACTTCAAAGCGCATCAAAGAGGTTGGGCGATCGCAGGGATGCTCTTCGGACTACCTATTAGCATAGTGTTCTGGGCCTACGCAGTTAATATTATCATCTCTTTGTTGTAATGAGCAAGGAAACGCATCGTTATTCACTGATGGCATATTCTGAGGTCAAAGGAACTGAGGCATTCACCAATGACAATAAAGGGCCGATTTGCTCTTGCCCATTCACGGCTAAGTCACTGTGGCAGAGATAAACTCGCTCCCCGGCGCGACCTAACAAATCTGGCAAAATTCGCCGCAGTCGTTGCTGATCTGCCGCCATTGCCTCTTCTGCTGTCCAAGGGCGTCCGAACCGCTCCTGGAGAAATAAAGGGGCACCAAAGAGAGTAGCTGCACCACCACTGAGCCAGAGCGGTGACCCCGCATCTAGCCAAAATTGCCAGCGGTGGAACTGGCGACTAGAGCGGTATTGGAAGATTGTCGCTAAGGTTACAGCGCGTTGGGCGGGACCTATAGGACGGACAGGGTAGGGGTTGGCGGTGATGGTGCCGCGACGCAACAACTGAATGAATTGGGCGATGGTAGTTTCAGCTGGGGTATCAATGGCTTCACTCTGCCGTAGACGCCGATCAACTTCCCAGTAGTGTTGGGCAGTTTCCAGCAATTCGCGCAGGGCTGCTAGCTGATCGTAGGGGAGATTGCTGCCATTCCACAAAAACCGTTGAATTGCCCGGTCTAAAACAGAGATGGGACTGGGAATCAGACGCTGTTCTTGCTGCTTAAGCTGCCCCTCTAACCACTGCAAAATCTCCCCATAAGCAGTAGTCGCTTCATATCCCAGCCGATCCCAGCGATCGTAAGCCGTCACTGGCAGTAAGTTGGGGCGATCAGGATGTGGCTCAAAGCAGTAATCAGCCAACAAACCTGCGCGTACAGGGTCAATCTCGGGATGGAGCACGACGAGCATTTCGGCTATGGCATCCCGATCCACCAGCCGCCCTAAACCCGGATAGATTAAGGCCAGAAGCGTAAGCATTGCTCGGATCATTGGTATACTGGTCAGGGGTCGTTGGTCGCCCAGATTGTGGACTGGGATTCCCTGCTTGGTGAGGATTTCTACTAAGGTATAGCGAGCGATCGCATCCAAACCTGGTGCAATCACTGCTATATCAGTTGGCTGCACCTGCCCCGACTCTACCGCCTCGACGATCAACCCAGATGTTTGCCGCAACAGATCAGCGCGGGAAGTGGTTTGAATTGACTGCAGCGGAGTCGGCAACGTCAACAACCCTAAAGGATCATCGAGGAATTCCACCATCGGCAACGAGAGGGTTTCTGCCAAACTCAGTGGCGATCGCGTCAAGTTTTCTACCTGACAGCGCGATCGCAGACCTTCTAGGTAATTGGGGTCAGCTCCTAGTCCTAGTCGCACCGCACCATCGGGATTATAGGTAAACGCTCCCACCGCACCTTGATCCAAGAGAAAGTCGAACAGGTGACGCACTACCCCAGGGTAATCATCAACATCATCTGCTAGTACCAATCGATAACGCCGGGTTAAATGCCGCTGGTAATTTGGATCAGGTAACAGGTGTTGCCAGTAGAGTTCAGTAATAATGCCATAAGTCAGCAATCCCTGCTCTAAGCACCAGTTGCGCCAGCGTAGCAGCAATTTTCCGATCGTAGCCCAGATTTCAGGAGAACTGCCCGGCTCAACTACGCCCTGTTCTAAAATGCCAGGAACATCTTCTGCCGGTGTGCCACTGTAAGCTGCCAATTGCAGCAAGTCCAGAATGCGACGAACCAATCGGTACTCACTCACTCCAGCGGGGCGCAAAGTTTCTGAAACGTCTAACTCTGGACGCCAAAGCTGGGTTGCTAATTCTTGCTCAGTTTCAGGACGCAGCCTTACAGGGAATTGCGCCCTCAGATTCAACAGCTGGATCAGCAAGGGCCAAAATAAAATCACTTCATCCTGAAAAAAACCCAGCGGTGTCTTTGAGCGAACGGGGTACTTGCCTTGAGTTGCCGCAACAATCCGGTCTGCCAACTCTCGCCGGTTATCATCATTGGCAGCAAAGACCAAAACTGCCGGTTCAGTCTGCTCAAGATTCAGGCGTTGAGGCAGGGAACTCCGAAGCTCGCTACTTTTTACATTCCGCACCCGGTTGCGGGTATAAAATTGATAGGGGCGATTATCCGTTTGAATCCAGGTACAGAAGTGTTCCACCAGGCGAGCAGTCTTGCCGCTACGGCTCGGTCCAACAATCCAAACAGAATCAGAAAGCATCAACTGTCCTTTTGTAGATTTGTTAAGATACTTCGTACACTAACCTAAGTTTAATAACCACTCAACCAGCCTGGATAAATGCCTGAGATGAAAAGTTATAGGTTTACACAAAGCATTTACTCTTACTTACTCCGTTCCTACCAGTGGTATTTACAGACGCCAGAGCGATCGCTGGATGAAGCTTACCAGGCGGCATTACTGATTAAGGCGATGGAAGACGAACATTTCAATGGTAAGAAAATAGCGCCTGAATCTGTCAATTACGGATACAGCGTTATGGCTTATTTTGATTCAGAGCTGAAAAAATATTTAAAGACCGCCCGGATGAGACTTACAGAATTTAATTTCAGTCGCTCATTTGTTAGTGGCTCTAATCAAAGAATTACAAGGATATCAAGAGTTGATGTTAATGCACCTAACAAAGTGTCCTTTGCGATCGAAGCAAGAAATAACTATTCTCTGGTTCTAGAAAAACTTAGATTTATTGATGAAATATTAGCCAAATACACAACTGAAACATCTTATTCATCATTAGTTACAGTCGATAATACATTAGCAGTTGATTCCACATTACAAGTTGATTCGACAAATCCCACTAATCCTCGCAAACCAGGCGGAAATAACCTAGCTAAGAATTTGGATAGTGAAGAAAATGAAGAAAAGAGTGTATTGCCTAGATCACTTTTGTATACAATTAATCGAATCAAAACAGAATTAGATCCAAATTCAGAGAAAAAAGTTGTTAGCAACTTTCGCGGTTCCCAAAGGAAAACCGTGATTTCTATCAGGTTGATATTATTGCTTATAATTGTGCCTTTACTAACTTATCAGCTATCAAAGATATTCATAGTAGGGCCGATTGTTGACCACTTTTTTGTAACTTCCAATCAAGTCGCAATTTTTATCAACCATGATCTGGAAGAAGAAGCTCTTACGGAACTGCAAAGGTTTGAAGAAGGACTAAAATTCCAAAATTTAATGAGTGAGGTTCCTAAATATTCTGCAGAAAAGATAGAAGAAAATCTCAAAGATAAGGCACGGGAGATTGCAGAAGAATATCGGGGTGAAAGTGCCAATGCAGTTAAAAATATTTTTGCAGATTTACTATCCCTGGCAGCGTTTGCCTGGATTGCATTTGTCAGCCAGCGAGAACTTGCTGTGTTGAAGTCTTTTATCGGTGATACTGTCTATGGTCTTAGTGACAGCGCTAAGGCATTTGTGATTATTTTATTTACAGACATGTTTGTGGGATTCCACTCCCCTCATGGCTGGGAAGTCCTTCTAGCGGGCGTATCGCGGCATTTCGGACTCCCAGAAAATCACGATTTTATCTCTTTGTTTATTGCAACGTTTCCAGTGATTTTAGATACGGTATTCAAGTATTGGATCTTCCGGTCCTTGAGCCGAATCTCGCCTTCAGCGGTTGCCACATTGCGGAATATGAATGAGTAATTAAGCTATGGAATTCGTGTCAGACCCGTCAATATCGGTCAAGATCGGCAAGATGAAAGAACGGGTGCGGTGGCGAGATCCGCTGATTGTTGAGCGGGGAATTGATCAAACCCGGATAGTTTTTGAGGATGGCTGGGCGGACAGTCCAGACTTCTCATTTTTGGTTGTGGGTGATAGTGGCGCCGGACCCCAAGGGGGGCACAACCCGCAACGACAGCTGGCAGAACTTATGCTGCCACACCGCGAAAGCTGCCGTTTCATGTTGCACACGGGTGATGTGATTTATATGGTTGGCTCGAGCGAGTATTACCTGAAAAACTTCATTGAGCCCTATCGAGAGTTTCTGGTGGGCGGTGAGCAGCCCCAGCGCATTGCTTATGACCGGATGGTCTTCAACCAGCCAATCCTGCCTGTGCCAGGTAACCATGATTACTATGACCTGCCGTTTATTTACGGCCTAATGGCACAGAGCACATGGCCGCTCCGCCATTTACTCGGCTTCCAGTTGGATCTCGACATTGGCTGGCATGGCTCGGATCAAGGCAGGGCGTATGCGCGGGCGTTCCTCGACTACCTCAAGGCGTTCGATGCCAAGCAGGATCTGTGCCGTCATCTAGACCGCCATTACACTGCCCAGACCGACACTGGTCGCTGCCTTCGTTATGAACCTGGACGCTTTACCCGGTTACCCAACCGCTATTACACGTTCCGTAGCGGCGGGATAGACTTTTTCGCGCTCGATTCGAATACCTTTAACGCGCCACCACCGCTCCCTGCGACTCGAGAGGGGGAAAGCTCTCGCCGCCTGCTTGAAAATCGCCGGGATGATTTGGAGCAGCAAAAAAATAAAATCCTCGAAACCTGTCCAAACCTCAACCCCGAGCGGCCTGAGGAAGCTGATCAGCTCGATGACCTGCGTACCAAATTGACGCAGATCGACGAAGTAAAGCGAGACGTCGAAAAACAATTGGGTGCTGACGAATCGACTGTCACTGACTTCGAACAACTTAATTGGCTGCAGCAAAGGCTGATCGAATCTTGGCACACCGCTGAGGTGCGTGGACGTGTGATCTATCTCCACCATCCCCCCTACGTCACCGAGGCCACGAAGTGGGACCAAGGGCAGACCTTAGCGATCCGCCACCACCTCCGGCGGGTGCTTGATGCGGTGTCTGATGCAGTCGGCTCACTGGCGTCGGGTCGGCCAGTAGTCGATCTGATTCTGAGTGGTCACGCTCACTGCCTGGAATATCTCCGCACGGCGGACACCGGACACGCCGACTCCAACCTCAACTGCATTGTCTGCGGTGGCAGTGGTTTCAGTCTCCGTCGCCAGCGGACCGAGGGACCGGAATTGACCGAGACCTTTGAGGATACTGTTGGCAGTCACACTAGCCAAGTAGCGCGATCGCTGCTTTTTGTCGGTCGGAATGGTCAAGGGTTACAGAAGCGACGGCCCTACTCGTTTTTGCGGATCGATGTCCAGGACGGTAAACCACCCAAGTTCATTATCCGACCATTCATTGCTGAACGATTTCAGCGCAAGTGGAATTATAGCCACATTAAACCGTTTGTGATTTGAATTTTTACCCCTCTGCATGACCGAGAACGCACTGACTTTTATCTGAGTTATTGATGATTTTCCTCTGATTTCTACCAATTGTCAAAGGTATTATTGGTAGGTTAGCTTTTATAAGAACATAGATTAAGGTAAAAGTATCGAAGTAAATTATGGCGGCCACTGACATTATAAGTTCTGGGCACCCAGAAACGCAAGTTTATCAAAAGTAGTCTATATCTGTTTGGACTGCGCTTTTATGTAGGGGATTAAACATCTCTCAAAAAAAAATCAATACTGTTCTAAGACTGGCTTTCCAGAGTTATGTAACTCATGGTTATGCCAGCTATCTTCAATTATGAAACTATGAATGCATTTGAGCTTAGTGATATGACAGGATTAGCACAAAAACCGCCTCTTCGAATTGCTATTTTTGCGGCTGTTTATTCTCCGATTATGAGTGGAGTTGCGATCGCAGTACACCAGCGGGTTTGTTGGTTGCTGCAGCAGGGGCATGAAGTCTTTCTAGTCCACCCTAAAATCGACGCTCAGTATCCCGAAGTGATCCGAAATCGTCCCATGCCGGGGCTGGAGGAGCTACAGGGTTTCCCCGGCTTTTCTGCTTATGCCTACCCAACAAAGCCACTGCTCTTTTCCAAGACCTATCCCGAACCCCAGAGCTACAAACATTGGAGTGATACCAAATTGTTGGAGAAGTTCCAACCGGATGTTGTGGTGGTTGAAGATGCGGTCCACATGAGAGGGTTCTGCTCACTTTTTTTGGGAGGTTATGGGCGTCCGGTTGGAACCGACTATGGAAAGCGAACAGGCACCCCGACCATATTTCTTTTCCATACCGACTGGCTTGCCTATGCCGGTTACTACATTGGAAACTGGCTGGTTGAATTGATGTCTCCAATCATTTCTATCTTTGTCAAGCGGTTCAGCGGTGCTCACGACGTCAGTTACTTTCCTTCTCAACAACAACTCGTTAAATACAGGGCTATGAAAGCCCAACGCAGCGAATACCTTGCGTATCAAGGGATTAATTGCCAAAAATTTCATCCCCGAAACATCTGTTACGATCCGATTCCCGAAGACAACCGACTAACGCTCCTTTTTGTCGGACGCATTGCCCCAGAAAAGAATGTCACCCAACTCCTAGATGCATTTGAGATTATTGCTGCGGAAATTCCTGATGTCCATCTGGTCATTGTCGGCAGGGGTCCCCAGGATAAAGAGGTGCGTCGGCGGGCAGCAAAGTTCGGGTCGGGCATTACCATGTGGGGCGAGTCGATGGGAGAAGAACTAAAAGGTTGGTACGCCCGTGCGGATCTATTCGTTAACCCCTCCGTCACTGAAAACTTGTGTACAACCAATATGGAGGCTCTCGCATCTGGAATCCCTGTTGTAGCGGCTCGTGCCGGGGGAAACATAGATCAGATTTTGCCTGGTCTCAACGGCTTACTAGCCGAACCCAACAACCCAACGGATTTGGCTGCAAAGGTGATTATGATCCTTAAAGATGCCAACCTTAAAGAAGAAATGACCCAGCAGGCTCGCTCTTCTATACTCGAATTTGATTGGTCGGCATGTATGCAAAGGTTTGAAGATAGGCTCTATAACCTGAGCCCAAGCTGGGGGGAACCCACTGAGGTGATCAACAGCAGAAGTGCTGTATAAAAACGAGAGTGTACACGTCTCAATCGATGCCGATAACAGAGGTGCGATCGTCGCACCTTTATTCATTAGGAGTGTACGTCTCAAACCCTTATTTCGCCGCAGGCACCATTTTCTGTTCTATCTGACTCATTTGATTGTCTACGCGCATTTTGTTCAGCTTCACCACGCCGAGCCATCGACAAACTGTATCTCCAAATCGGGGAAAAAATTGCCAAAGAGCGAGTAGCAGTGTTGTGAAAGCTTCCGTGATCTGATCTTTATTGACAATCACTTCCGCTTTATTCTGCTTGATAGCCTTGATCACTGCCTTCGCTACGTCTGTTGGTGTAGACGTACCTGATAAAATCGGCGCAGGCACGCAAGTATCAGCAAGCATCCCTTGTTGGGAGACATATCCTGGAGAAATTACCGATATCTCTACACCAGTACCCGCCAATTCTTGTCTTACAGAATCACTCCACATCAGCAAACCAGCTTTACTGGCAGAATAAATGCTGTCGTAAGGATGTCCCTTTTTGGCAGCCAGAGAACCAATATTGACAATGTGACCGCTCCCCTGGCATAACATGGTTGGCAGTAGCAAACGGGTTAACTCCATGCCTGCAACTAGATTGGTCGCCAATATGGCTTGGATATCTTCTAAGGAGTAATCTTGGAAAGAGCGGTATTTTTCTATAGCAGCATTATTAATTAAAATATCGATTGGACCTGCAAGCTGATTAATCTGTTGCACTAGGACTGATAATTGTTCAACTTTTCTGATATCAAATAGAATACTTATTCCTTTACCACCTGCAGCTTCGACCTCAGCACATATTTTGTCGAGCCCTTCTTGTGAACGAGAAATGCCGACGACGGTTGCCTGCTCTCTTGCCAGAGCACAGGCAATAAATCCTCCAATGCCACCTGAGGCCCCGGTCAAAAGCACTGTTTTACCTGCTATTGTTTTCATAAGCACCCGCCTGGATATTACTTAGTCATTAACTTCGTTGTAAAAATATCGGTCATCATTTAGCTATAGACTGCGCTTTTATAAAAGCTTATCTAGCTATAACAAGTTTGACAATCGGAAAAACTCATCCGAAAATCATTAAAAAGTTATAGGAAAGTCATAACTAGTATCGGGTTCCGTATATATGGTGATAATATTTTTTAATCAGAAAAGCAAGCTAGTAAACGTGCGCGAAGGAGGATCTCAATCCTCGTACACCGTCTCGTCTTCTTTACGCCATGCTGGATCGACAATACAGATGAACACTAATGGCTCACTGCCACAACTATGGATAAATTGCCGAGCATGAGGAGGAATATACACTGCGTCGCCCGGTTCAACCATCTGAACTTCATCCTCAATATGCATCTCGCCACTGCCACTGAGAATGTAGTACACCTCTGAGGTTTTCAGCGAGTGGGGTTGGGAAGTTTGCCCCACTGGTAGAGTTGCATGAGCCAAACTATAGCGTAACTCCAGCGGCTGCTTATCTGGATGTAGCAGTTCTCTTAAGCGGGTGTCATCACCAGCAATGAATTCAGCACAGGCGTTGAGCTTTTGTATCAGCATTTAGTAGTTGGGATGGTTATTAGCTTATTTTTTTCTTGGACTAAGGCGGATTCAGGTTCCAAAAGATTGCTGCTCAGATTGCTTGTTCTGACTCCTCACTGTGGTTGGTCGCCATGCCCGTTGCGCTGTTGCCCAAAGAGATAATTAAGGATCTGCTGGTTCTCCTCTCGCAAGGACACGAGTTGGTCTATCACCTCGTGCATAACTACCCGGTCTTCCCTAGCCTCGGTGGCTAATTGATCCATCCTCACTCCAAGTTGATCCATCCTCACTCCAAGTTGAGTGACGTTATCTGTCAGGCGGTCAAGCCTTTGATCAGTAGCTTCAGCTCTTCTGGCTACCGTGATCAGAATATCTTTGACGGTCTCAAGGTCATCTTCTATCCGGTCACTGCTGCCGTTGGTCATGGCTTACCTCCAAGGGTGAGAATGCCAGAGTTCTTAACTTCGGGGTTAAGAACTCCATCGGGGCACCAGGGTGAGAGGGCGGTCATGATGGCGTCACCTCAGTAGTAGTCTTTTTAGCTTGGTAATTCTTCGCTAACTCCATCGCCCCAGACCTAAGAGCGCGCTCCAGTGCTTCCGAACGGGTTATCCCTAACTGCTCGGCTACCTTCTCAATTTCCTGTGAAGCCCAATCAGTAATCAAAAACTGCTTAGGTTTTTTAGTCTCTCCATGTACACCCGGTAAAGCCTTTTCAGCTCTTGCCATTGTCAACACAACCACATACCCCTACTCCAATAGGTTAACTCAGTCTAGCCCTTTGGCGTCACGCAAGTCCAACTAACTTGGCGCTCAGCTCCCACAGGCGCTCGGCTTTTTCATCATCGCGTGCTTGGGGAGAGACTTTTTGAACAAACGACTTGCCATCTTTCTTCTGTCGATTTCCCCAGCTCCAATAGGCACCGGATTGGTTGTACTCAGGATCGGCAACCACCGCTGCAACCCGTTCGCCAGCTAACTCCTCAGACACAAATCCCCCAGTGATGTACTTCTGGAACAATGGGAAGATTTTCTGAAACAGGGGATAGTGGTTTCGGAATAGAGCTGTTGTGGCAACACATCCCGGATAGAGAGAGCTGAAGGTAATCCCAGTCGAATCGTGATAACGCCGATGTAGCTCCCGCATAGTTAGCACGTTGCAGACTTTGCTGTCTTTGTAAGCTTTGACGGGTTCAAACTTCTTGCCGTCAATCATTGCGATCGGTGCTTTAAAGCCCGCTTCAAACCCCTTGAGATCGCCCAAGTCAGGACGCGGCGGAATCTTGCCGCCAAGCTCGTCTGGATTGTGCGTCACGGTTCCCAAAATAATCAGTCTCGGCTCCGAAGCTTTGGACTGCTTGAGATCCTCAAGCATGAGGTTACACAGGAGGAAATGACCGACGTGATTTGTGGCAACGCTCAACTCAAATCCTTCTGGGGAGCGCAATGGTTCTTTTAATAAAGGCATATAGATTGCCGCGTTGCACACCAAAGCATCTAGGGGCTTGCCGCTTGCCCTGAAGTCTTTGACAAACTCTCGAACACTCTCTAAGGAGGCTAAATCGATGTGCATGATCGTGTAGCTCTCTTGCGGCATTCCCACCGTTTGAGCAGCTTTTTCCGTCTTGGGTAAATCCCGACATGCCATCACCACATGCCATCCCTTTTGGGCAAGCGCTTTCGCTGCATACAAACCGACCCCTGAGGAGGCACCCGTGATCGCGACTGTTGACTTGCGAGGTGGTTCCATTCTGTTGCTACTCCTTTGACTGCCTTAGGATCTTTAATACTACCTAAGTTCACGGCTGTGGTTGGTCGTTGCTTTCCTCCGGCACTAGTCCTCGCAGGCTCGCACCAGCTCGTCTAGGGACTCTGGAAAGTCACCCCGCTGAACCATTTTTGTGAAGGCTCTATAGCAATCGTTTTTGTCTCCCTCTTTTCTCGGATAACCTAACCAGAGGACAAAAATAGCTTTTTGCTCCCGAGTTTGCCAGGCACGATAGAAAAGTCGGTAACGGTCAGGAAGACCCATCTTTTTTACCCGTCCGTACTTTTTGAGTGAGCCAGACAGCACGAACTGAGCGGCAAAAGGCTCTGCGGGTATTCTCTCCTTAATAGCTGCCATAATGGCTGTGTAGAGTTTTACCTGAAAATGACTTTGATATTCTTGAAGAGGCAGTGTTTTTTTCAGTTGGCGCACCTGAGATTGTAGCTCCCGGCGCTGTTGACCGAACAATCGCTTGAGAAAGTAGATTCGCCAGCCATTAATTATCAATTTCCACTCCTGCTGTCAATTCGTCATCCTCCGCTGCCATAGCTACCGTATAGGCTTCTAGTTCGTCATCAGGATTAGACAGAGCACTCTTGAGCCAAAAATCCAGAAATAAGCTCAGCATCAGTTCTTCTTCGTCTTGTTCAACTGCTTGGGGTTGCAAGCGAACTAGTAAGGTATCTGGAGCAACAACTTCAACAGCACCTTTGGCACCACTGAATTGGGGATTATCCTGAAAAAAATCGGCACTTATACGAAACCCTGATGAATTACCAATTTTTGCCCAAGCAGCTTCGTAGCTTTTCTTTGACATGTTGTAGTGATTGCTGTAGCAATCAAGAAGGTTAATCTTATGTTATTACATAAAGTTATTACATGGGAGCGGCGCAGGTAGAAAATTAAGTCAAAGCTAAAAATCTTGCACACACGCGTACCGATCACAGCCCTCCCTAATCCCGCTCACCTTACCCCTCTGGCTGTCGCAATCGCGCCTGAAGACAACTTTTCCTTCTGGCACACGGAGCGAGCATAACGCCGACTCTTTTCTAGATATTCTTCGCTCTCGCTGATCTCGATCTTGAGGCCTCTGTCTCAGAGGAGCTAAGACTTAATCCCTGAAAGCTGTCGCAACGTGTCATATAGTGATATACTACCATTAGTCTTTGGAGGAAAAAAAATTACTAAGTATGTCACGCCAAAAGAAGCCGCAGCGCAGCTCGGTGTCCACTTCCGAACCCTTGTTAGATGGGAAAAAGAAGGTAAAATCCAAGCGATTAAAACCCCGTCAGGGCAACGAAGATACGACGTTCAATCCTATACAGCTAAGTCTGGATCTGTTCGGGATACAGTCCTTTACGCCAGGGTTAGCTCCCGCGCCCAACAACCAGACCTTAATCGACAAGTTGCCGCTCTTGCCACCCTCTATCCCGACGCCGAAGTTATCTCAGAAATCGGAGGGGGGCTTAACTTCAAGCGAAAAAAACTTCAAGCCTTACTGGTGCGAGTCATGCAAGGTTCTATCAGGCGAATTATTGTGGCACACTCTGACAGGTTTGCCAGATTTGGTTTTGACCACTTCAAATGGCTGTGTGAGCAACACGGGTGTGAAATCGTGGTACTCAACGATCCAGCACTCAGTCCAGAACGAGAAATGGTTGAAGATATTCTTGCTATCCTCCACTGCTTCAGCTCACGACTCTACGGACTTAGAAAGTACAAGTCTCAAGTGTCGCAAGATCCAGATCTACCCAAGTCCTGAACTGAATTGCATCTGGAAACAATGGAATGCGGCTTGCAGGTATGTATACAACCAAGCGATAGCCTACCAAAAAACAAATGGTTCTGTTGGCAAGCTAAAGCTTCGAAACCTGATTATGCAATCTGATCTGCCGCCGTGGGTAAAAGATACACCTTGCCACATCAGGCAGAATGCTATCTTTGATGCTCACAAGGCGTACAAAGCAAGTAAGGACTGCAAGTTTCGTAGTTGCCGCGCACCCCAACAGACAATTAAGTTCAACGATTCTAATTTCAGCAACGGTACGTGGTATCCCCAGTTAACTAAAGGATTGAACTTTATTGCTTCTGAAGAAATCCCTTTAAAGTGTGATTATGCTACACAGTTAATTAAATCCAAGGGCAAATGGTTTGCGGTGTTTCCTGAAACTGCAATAGAAAAGCCTAGTCAGAGTGATAAAGTAATTGCACTTGACCCAGGTGTTCGCACCTTCCTGACTGGTTTTGATGGTTCTAAGTTCTTGGAGTTTGGGGCAGGTGACATGGGACGTATTACGCGACTATGTCAGTATCTTGACGACTTGATGAGCCGAATTGCAAAATGCAAAAATAGACATCAGCGTCAGAAGATGCGTCGCGCCGCTGGACGCATGAGAACCAAGATTCAGGACTTAGTGAATGAACTCCACAAACAAGTTAGCTGCTATCTAACTGAAAATTACCGGGTTATATTTCTTCCGACCTTCGAGACATCCCAAATGGTTGCCAAGGCCAGAAGAAAGATTCGGTCAAAAACAGCTAGGGCAATGCTAACGATGGCACATTACCGTTTCAAACTTTTCCTCAAGCAAGCGGCACACCGCCGTGGTTGCATCGTTGTGGATGTGACTGAGGAATATACCAGTAAGACGTGTACCCGATGTGGACACGTCCATGCCAAGTTGGGCGGTTCTAAAAAATTCAAATGCCCTTCATGTGGGTTTGAAATCCCCCGAGATTTCAATGGTGCTTTCGGTATATTGCTGAAAGCTTTGAGGGATACCTCCTACGTCATCAGCGATGATGGTGTTGCTGTTGTTGCATTACCCGACAATATGTCGTGTTGTGTCGCATAAATGTATCAGAATAGCTGCGCCAAGCAAACAGGACTGATGTAGGTAGTATGCACCTGCCACTTATTGCCTCTTGGGAGCAAAACGAGCTACAATGACAGTCTGGATATTACTGCTGAACCCTAACAGTAAGCCTATCATCCTGGCTCATAACGGAGAGCAAGTTGCTGCCCTAATTTCAATTGAGAATTTCCATCTTTTAGAACGGCTGATTGAAGAGGAAGAAGACCTCCTTGACATAGCGGATACTGAAAAAATCTTAGCTGAAACAAAAGAGTCAGACTGGACCGCAAGCGGTTCAAATGGGGCGCACCTTTTCTCACGATCAGGCAATCCTTGTTACTTCCTTTTCAGGATTTTCGCCCACTACCTAGATCTGCAGTTTTACCCACATATTCCCGGCGATGTGACTGACGTTTGAACCTCAAGAAAAACTTGACAAAATCCCGTTCAAATCTAAGACGAAACTTGGCAGCACATCTTCGCCTGACAACGTAGAGGGTGACTGTAACACCACTTTTTGCAAACCTTGCCGATAAATCTCAACTCGTTGGTTTTGAGGATCGATTAACCAACCTAGACGTAGACCACTATCAATATACTCCTGCATTTTTGCTTGCAGTTGATTCAGGTTGTCAGATTTTGAGCGCAATTCCACCACAAAGTCAGGACAGATGGGAGGAAAACCATCTTGCTCCTCGGTTGTCAAGGCATTCCAGCGGTCTAATCGAATCCAAGCGGCATCAGGAGAGCGATCGCCACCATTGGGCAGACGAAATTCAGTTGATGAGTCAAAAGTCAGTCCAGTCCCGTCTGCTTCTGCCCAGAGTTCCAGTCGAGTTGTCAGTTTGGAGTTACGATTGCCGCTCCAGCCTCCGGTTGGTGGCATGATAATTAGCTCCCCTTCTTTGTTGCGCTCAATTCTGAGTTCTGGATGAAGTCTGCACAGCTGATAAAACTGCTCCTCAGTCAAATGAAAAAAAGGTCGAAGGTCTAAGGTGATTTGAGTCATAAGGCTGCTGTTTTGTTAAATTGTGGCTAAATCAGTTCTGCTGACTCAAAAATCTGCCTTGTAGTCAATTCCAGACCAGGCAGTAAGGCATCCACAATGGGTATATCTTGGTGATAGAGAATGACCTTACCATCTGGGAAAAAAACTCTGATGCTTATAGCTTCTTTCTTCAACGACCCAAACCCGCGACACCCCAGCTGCAAAGTAGTCCTCTGCTTTCTCCTCAAATTCCTTAAGGGTCTGACCTGGGGAGATGATTTCGATCACTAATTCAGGTGGAACGGGACAAGCTTCGTTGCGCCTCCAGCGTCTGGGTAAGCGTTCGTAGGATATGTAAGTTATGTCTGGTGTCGGTACCCAATCTTTACCGTTGCGTTTCAAGGTTATCGCCCATTCCGGCTCTAATCGACCAATACCAGTACACCAAGGATCAATCAGGAACAAAAAAGCTTTCTGCAAAGTTGAATGAAAAAATTTTGGTGACACCTTGGGTATCGCTTGCCCGTCCACTAATTCGTAGTTGGTTTCGCCCTCTGGTAGTGCCCAGAATTCTTCTAAAGTGAGAAAAGTTTTTGCGGTCATCGCGATCGCTCCTCAAGGTTGTGGTTGGCAGCCGTCGCCTTACGCCGTTCTCGGTAAACCAGCCGCTCGATGATGGCATCAAGTCTCTCAATCAAGGCATCCTAGCCAGCTATGCGATCAGAGTGGTCAAGAGCAACACTGACTCGATCCAGAAGTCTATCGAGAGAGCGAGGCATTTCTGTTGGAGCGTTGGTTAGACAAGAGTAAGGAAATTTGTTCACTTCCAATGATAGACTTTGGCTGTAATATTGAAATATATCAGGGATTAAGCCGATATCAGGCTTCAAAAGTGCCAGATACCCTGAAAAGGCTTAATATTTCGTAGGCTATTGTGGTTTGGATTGCCTCAAGGTAACAAACAAAGCAAATCTAGGCTAATTAGCCTAGATTTGCTTTGTTGGAATATTGGGATTGTAGTTTTTTTTGAAAGTAATTAGACAAACCTGGTATTTGGGTTGACTGAATTCTGCTTCTTCAGTTTACGCTTGAGCATATAAACTGCACCTGCACCGAAGGCCAATGTACCTAATGTTGAAGAAGGCTCAGGGACAGGTACTGATGGAGAGGGTTCAATAACTGGAGGAATTACACTGCCGTTCCTGGCAGAGAATTCATATCGGCCCGCTACATCGCTATTAATAGAGTGGTTAATCAGGCCAGTTGCCAGATTACTGTCGAGGAAAGAGCCGGGGGTGCCTGAGCCGGGCAACTCAAAGGACGTCCCTGGGTTACCACTGCCGTTGGAGTAGCCCATATGAGCCGAGGTTCCACCTAAACTCTTGCTGCCTCCACTGGTGTCACCGGTCTCCCATTGAATTTTGTTGTAGTTCTGAACTAACCCCATGCCTGGAAGGCAGGGGGTTCCGACTCGGTGGTGCGGGTTTCGTCTGTCCGAATTGACTCCGACTCCCCGACTCCTATCGGATTACTGAAGATCCGCTCTGACCCATTGCTGGGTGACTTTAGGCTAGCCTTAGTTCTCGCAGATTTGATTGATCCACACTGCCAACCCTCCAGCAAGGATTGTTCCATCCCCAGCCAGCCATTTCTAGCCAGCTCGATTGACAGCATTTCTGTTGTTGGATCGACGTATCGACTCAGGTAGGCAGACAAAATGTCTCGCTGCATTCTCAAACCACATGTTGAGCAGTTATGCACTCGCATTGATAGCGGTTTCTTTTCTCTGTGACCGCACAAACACGTTTGAGACAATGCAGTTTTCTGAGTCGAAAACATGACAACTAAACCACTAGCGTTCTCAGCTTTGCGCTTTAGTTCAGATTGAAAACTAGAGGGTGCTTTAAACCCTACTGATTTACCAAAGAGTTTCTGCCAGCCTTTAACTGAAACTTTCTCGGCTTTGATATCTTTACCTAATTTCAGTGTTCGGTTAACCAATCTACCGTGCAGAGACTTACGGTGAGCAGCTTGCTTGCGCTCTAATTCCCGCTTAATAGCTGCGGTTTTTTTGTATCGTTTAGAATTCTTCCACTTCTTCTTACCCTTTTTAACAGTTCCATTGGGATTGAATAATGCCAACAAGTCCTGCAAATATAGGATTTTCAGGTTTTTGATAAGCATTACCTTCACACACTAGCTGTGCAAACCAGTATGTTTTTTGGTTGAGAATACGACGGACTAAGCGAACGTACTTTATCTTGGAAGATAGTCCATGCAGGATGACTGGGTCGTTGGTGATAACAGCAGTCAGCTTTAGTCCCGCCCATTCAACGCCATTGCCAGTCCAACGAATACCCTGCTTATTGGTTTTACCTTCGAGTGAGGCAAACTGCCCCTTCCCCTTAAAACGAACTTTCTTAGCCTTGCCAAACAACAACCGTTCAGTGGCTTTGAATGCTCTTGTTGCTACTTTCTGAATAGCTTGGGCGTCTAAATGCTCTTTAATCCAGACACTAGCAATTGCTATTTGATTGGCAAATGCTTGTAAATCGAAATCCGTATAACGAACAACTGACTTAGCTTTTTGTAAAGCTTCTTTACGTGTTGTCTTTTGGGATTTGGGAATAGCTTTAGCTTCTGCAAACAATTCAGACTCACGCAATAGGGACAGTCGTTTTAATGTAAGGATTCAGGTGATCCAAACCCTTACTAGACAAGGGTTTCAGCTCTGGAGATTAAGGCTAAATTGTTAGTTGTTCTCAATAAACAACGAAAAATCAGCGTTTCAGCAATCGCTATTGATAATAAGAATAATCGAGATTTTCGTCGAAAGCATTGCCGGAAAAGCATTTGAGACATTTCCAGATGACCTGAATCCTTACGTTTTAATGACTCTGACAGAGTGGCATTGTACAGATGTCTCCCAGCCTCTAATCGAGAAGCAAGCACAGCCAAGTCTCTAGAACTAGTTACCAGTGGTATTTCAGTTACAAAACTAGGACTTGTCTTCCGCGCCACTCTTTCACACTTCGTTTTATCTGTATATTATATTAGTTTATGATAAATCATATGTATCTCAGTGTCAACTATTATTTATGTCAAGTCCTTCTAAATTCAAATCCAACAACAACGTGGTTTACTGGTGCAAGTACCACATCATCTTTTGCCCTAAGTACAGGAGAAAAGTACTAGTAGGGTCAGTAGCAACAAGATTGAAAGAATTGCTTCATCAAATAGCTTTGGAGATTAAGGTGGAGATTATTGAGCTAGAGGTGATGCCCGACCATGTACACATGTTGATTGAAGTAGACCCACAGTTTGGAGCGCACAGAGCCGTGAAACGATTTAAGGGCGCAACATCCCGCTACTTGCGAATGGAATTCCCTGAGTTAAAGAAGCGCTTACCTTCCCTCTGGACGAACTCTTACTTCGTTTCAACAGTGGGCGGCGCACCAATGGATGTAGCGATCAATGAGCACAACCTGGAAGTCGTTAAGCTTATCTGTATGCGAGCGATAATAGCCAACATTAGGATAGTTGACACCGAAGGCTTTATGGCTATCCACAGTACCCGTACCGTAAGTTACAACCCCTGAACTTGAACCGCGCGTATCCACATCTCCGAAGTACGGTGCAATAATCTCACTATGGGTGGCGGTGACACCAAACGGCGTGTATTCACTTAACGGACTAGTGAAAGTCAAGTTGCCATTATTGTTAACATACACACTGTTGTTCGTTCTGCCGAAGAAGTTGGCGTTGAAACCGAACGACACCGCATCTGTTGAAAGGTCGTCATTAGCTGGCAGCGTGTTGGTGTTAAACATTCCCGCACGAATTGCAGCTGCATCGGCTGGTTGAGTAATAGCAAGATTAAGCGCTGTACTGGTTGCAATCCAGGCAGCTCCAGCTATAATCATCGACAAATTTTTCACATTAGTCATAAAGTTTGTCCTAAGAAATTTGCTTGAGAATTAGCTGATGCTGAATGTCCCGCTCAGCGCGATCACTCCAGGGCGACCTTACCTTACCGGCACCACCCACCTGGAAAATGTAGATTTGTTAGCTAGTGGCATATGTTTCAAACTATGGGATTGTTTCTCACATCTCTCCGAAGGTAAGGATTCAGGTGTTGAAACCCTTGCCTGGATTGCATTTCAGATCCGTACTTCTAGAATAAATAAGTTGATATTCTCAACAAGCAACGAGAAATGGCCATTCCACCGATTCTTATTGAAAATTAAAAAAAGCTGAATTATCCTCCAAACCTTTACGGGAAAAGCTTTTCAGTCATTTCCCCATTACCTGAATCCTTACCTCCGAAGTTTTGGTATTCCTAGGTTTATAAAGAAGCTTAGCGTTACCTCGCTTCTGTTTACAAGCGTAATTTCACTGGACAAATTTGCACTACTTCCGTTTCCCGCTAAATTACTTCAGTGAATATATGGTGTTACAACAGAATGGTTGATGACGCAAATTTATATTTCATAGAGACGAACTTTCACTAGCAATTTAGCCGTTAAAAAAATATAAAAAACGCTACAATTTATCTAGGTTATCTAATAAAATAAAATTGTCTGCCTCTTAACTTTCTTATAAAGGTATCAAATTCTTTAACAATGTAGCTGTTTACTTACATTTAGAGAATATTTAATTAATCCTACTAAATTTAATTTTTGCTCTCTGTATTTTAACTTAAGTATTTAATTACTTGCAAAGATTTGCAGCTGATTGAGGTGATTGAGAGTTTGTCGGTGTTTGCATTCCCCCTATGATTTGCATTCCCCCTATCAGAGTTTGCACAATGACGCATCGCCTCACTACAGTAGGGTCTAGAGTAGGGGGTGGAGGATTTCCGGGTTTGGCTTGAGCCATCACGATTTTTAAAGGTGGTACGGATACAGGTGGTAGAGCACCGGTGTAATCAAAAGTGATCGTTTTTGCCGTTGCTGCCAAGGAGGCTCCAGAAGGATCGAGTTGGTTTGGTGTAGTATTAGTAGTAGTACAAGGAACGATGTTGGTGTATAGCAAAAATTGCCCCTGACCTAAATTAGTCCACCGGGGGTCCGACACGGCTGGGATAGAGCACGTTTGATTGGCTGGATAGATAACAAACTGGGGAACTAGGTTTTGAGCAGATATGAAGCTGATGCTGTAGCTGAGTTTGGTTCTTTTCGCCTCTCGCTGGGCTTGCTGGATAGCTCCCAAGACGGAATCGTTAGCTTTACTTAGTCGTTGCTGGTTGAGGAAAGCAAGCCAGCTAGGAGCCATGATCGCAGATAAAATGCCGACTATTAACACCACGATCGCAATTTCTATCATGGTAAACCCAGCATTAGATTGTGAAGGTGATGTCTGCGGCGACGCTAGCGCAACGCGGGGCGATTTAGCCCAGGGCGATCGCAACCACCGGCAACCATTGCATGTTGTCGCTGCTGCTTTTAAATAAAATTGCTGCAAAATTTTTACTCTAATTAAGTTTTCCATACTATCCTCCAATTTGCTGGCTTCTTTATAAGTAGGTATGAAAAAAATCAATTAGTATTTAGCAAACCACGCCCTTTAATTTGAATACTTGCGGTTGGAAAATAGATAGATTGGCTAGGGCTATAAGTAGGAACAGCCGTCGTAAGTCGAGCTAGGGCATTACCTCTTATATAAATTTGTGCCGAAGTTGTAGATGAGTCAACACATGCATAGAAGCCACCTACTAAAGTCGCTGGAACCTGTTTCGGCTGAGGGCAATTCGCTATTGTAATTCCAGTTGTGCTTTGGTCAATGTAATCAACCATTGTAACAGTATTGTCGGGGGGGTAGGTATAAGCAGCCTGAGGTGTTTTCTGCCAAAGATCCATCTTTGCCTTGAGACTCTGACCGGTTAGTGTTAAGTTAAATAGCTGAAAACCAGGATTAGGCGGTGTAATATAGCGAGGAGTGCCATCAGCATTAGTCGGATTAGCAGGATCTGTAACTCCATCTCGAATCTCAAACCTGCCAATACGGGCGGCGTTAGACCATGTTACGCTGTCGTCGCTAGTACCTTGGATTAGGTAATAGGCAACCAAGGAATAGACAAATGTATCATTATATAGGGTGTTCCCATTCACAGTAACAGGAACGACACCCTGTTGAAAATTGCGCTTCCAAAAGACAAGAACCGGTACACAGCTGAGTGTTGTACTTCCACAATTAAGGGCTGAAGCTAAGGGTGGTATTTGGTCTTTAATCCCAGGATTGCTGCCATTTGATGAGATGTTATTCAATCCATCAGCGTCATAGATGTAGACTGCCTGCTCCAAGTCTTGAGAAATGTAGTCAAGAGTTGACTGGATTTCCTGCTCGGAGGCTGCCTTGGCTTGTTCCTTGTTGTCGTTGTCCATGATGTTAACCATGAACGTCAGCAAAGGTGTAATCACAAGGACTGCCAGAACCATAGCTACGATCAGTTCAATCAGGGTGAAGCCGCTAGTTTTATGAGCCAGCTTAAAGCGCTTTAGCTGACGGCTCATAAGCAATCTAAGTGTGTTTATCATGCTATGGTTTTTCATTCTCTTAAGAGACACTGCGCAATCTAACAACTTGTAATCAACCTAGCTAATGTTATTGACAACCGCTAAGGCGACTGCAGAAACTTCCATAGTTGGTTTGAGAGGTGACAATCTCTGTTGTCATCTCCACAAGCGGAGCTTTGCGAGCGCCGAGTCCTCCAGTGAAAGTCGCCTGTTTAGTGTTTATCTGATTTGTAGTTAATAGAGGACTGGAATCGTTGAAAGCATCTGCCCGGTAAACGCGAACACCCAAAAGGTAGCCTTGGTTGGGATCAGCAGTTGAATTAGTCGTCGAGTTATAGCTCCGAAAAGCCTGAACTACTAAGTCTTTAGAAGTGGTACTGTTATTACAGCCACCACCATCAATATCAATGCAGTATAAACTTGATGTCGAGCTGTTCTGGCAGTACTGATTGCCTGAGCAGGAGGGAAAACTGTTCGCTCCCGTAGTAGGAACCGCAGCACCGGCAAAGTTACTTCGCTGCAAATTGTCATTCAGCGGAATCGTATTGCTTGGAGGAGGAATTGTCCCATTCCTGACACCATCGATGTAAGTTCTGGCGGCTTGGGTTGCCAGTTCCACTCGCCTCGATTGAACCCGGCTTGCAACCGAGAGTACGATTACGGGTGAGACAGCCAGCATCAAGATGGCAACCACGACTATAGCCATTAAGGACTCAATGATGGTGAAACCTGATTGACTAGTCTGGGGCAAGGATGGCTGCAGTTGCTGGAGCGATCGCCATGTCTGTGCCAAGCCAGTTTTTTTCATACTTTGAAGCATGGTTAGTTACAAGTGTTCAAGCTAGGTCAGCAAGGACTATGGATAGGAGGAGGGGTTGGAGGGGTTGAACGGACAGCTTGGGAGCTGGTCGGTATCAACTGCATAGGATTTGCCTGTACCGTTTTTTTGAGCAGCGCACAGCAAGGCTTGAATCCAAGGGTCATCCCTACCAACTTCTCTGAAGAACTCGTTAGGAGGACTCGTAGGTGCCAGCGTTAATTTTTGGGCGAACAGGTCAGGTGATTGAGACAGCAGCGCTACATCAAACCCCCACTGCCGAACAGGTGCAACGTAGTGTGGCAGATTACCCCAAATTGGGGGGTAACCCAATAAACCGTAAGCATCCCTATAAGCTTGCGGATAATTATTTTGCGGATAATACGGATCATCAAAAATCCCTGGAACGTTTATGCCTGGAAGAAGACTACTCCAAGGTGCCGTAGCATAGGCGCTACGCTTGAGCTGAATAAATGAACCACTGATATTGGCGGGAATATTATCTTGCCAGTTTTCTAAGAAGCGCACAAAGTTATGTAAGCCACCATTGCTTTCATATACTGAGGAATTAACACGGGGAGGCGTGTCACCTGTAGCAGCCACTAAATTAAATGTTGTTGCAGTTGCTGGCGGCATCCACCTGGTAGACGTAACCTGTGATGTGCCTGCTACGTTAGTTAAAGTTGTTACAGGAGGAGCGCTATTTGTCGTGTTCTGAATCTGCAGTACTGGCACTAAGCTCGGCTGACCAGTGGAACCGGTCGCATAGAGCTGAGTATTGGTGAAGCCCGAAATAGCATTAGATCCTAGAAAACGACCACCTTGGAAAACCACACTTTGCCACTGGGTACTTACAGTGGATGGAATTATGAAAGTACCTGCCATTATATGAGGTTGACTAACTGTGTTCCATTTGACGCTGCCGTTTATTGCCCAAAAAACGTTGTTTGGATCAACTCCATTTAAGACTAGCTGAACGCCGCGATTCCCAGAGCCACCTACAAAATTTAGAGCACTATTTTTTCTGAAGATAAATATGGAATTTGCATCCCCAACCAGTTTGATGGTTGTGTAGGCGGAAGCTGTATTCAAATCGCCGTTTATATCGATAATATTGACAATAGGGCCAGGTTGAGGAAAAGGAGGAGGATTATTAGTAAAGGTTGTTGTTGTTCCAGTAGTATTTATTGGTCCAGTAGTAACAGGAAATGATGTGCTAGTAGCAGCCACAGGAGGTGGTGTTCCACTCGTTCCGGTTTGTTGCGTGGGTCTAACAATGTTATTGGTATTAGGAACATCTGGATTCAAATTATTTATAAAGTATCCAAGTACTGCTTGTATTTGATTCATGGTTCCAGTGGCACATGAACCGAGTTCAGGCGGTGTATTCTGGTTCGGGTTACTAAAAATAAAAGACAGCTTGGAAGAACCATGGGTACTTTGAAATGTACAAACTGTATAGCTAGAGGCAGGGTTGCCAGTTGGCAAATTGAGGCTGGGCGCACCTGGAATCTCAGGAGTAGGAGGCAAAAACAAATTGTTACCGTTCTGTGCAGTAGAGAGATAGTATAGCGACCTATTATTGGCATAGCTGCTTTTGTCGTTACTTGTGCAGCCACCAACAGGATCGTTGTTATCGTTACAAAAGGGTTGACCACTGGTACTATTAGTTGTCCTGAACCAGAGCGCATTATTTGTAGGATTGCCATAATGGGTGCCAGCAGTCGCAGTAGAGCTACCAGGGCTACCAGGATATTGACATCCACTGTTCTGAGGCTGAGGCGTGGTACTAGGCGTACCATTTGCATCTAGATTACAACCTACTCCTAAGGGTTGTGGAGTTTCATTAAAGTTGGGAGTAGTACCAATATCTGTAAATACAAGTGAGTTGGATTGATTTCTTGCAAAGGCGACCCGACGAGCATAGCGTTGATCTGCTGCAACTAAGGCAGGTATAGCAGTGGTTCCTGATCCAAGTCTCTGTAAGGGACTCTTATTTCCAGTTCCGAATGGGGTAGACCACTGTACTTCTGTACCACTTAGGATGTTATCTGAACCAGCATTATTATTACCTGCAACAACCAGAGCTTGACCCAACCGACTCGCTTTAACTACTTTTTCTGTATCATAGGTGTCTACTACTCCGTCCCAGTTAGCATCAAAATTAGAATTAAGTGGAACTGGATCTTCTAAGTCTCCATCCCCATTCATGTCAAATCCAACTACCCAGTCATTTGATTGACACTCCGAAACAGGTAGTTTCCGGCAGATTTCCATTACATACTCTGGGAATTGCACCCGTCGTTGAATGGGCGTTACAAAGTTATTGAAGTAGGAACTGTCGTCATTTGTACCACCTGTATTTCCAGAGTAAGTACTATCTTTGAAGTTACGGCTAGTGACAAAGTTGTTACTCCAGAAGCCGTTATTCAGTAGCTTGTTGATTGAGTCCCGGTTGCCATTATTATTTCTCAGGTCGTAGTCCCCATCATTGCGGAACCCAAAATTGAAGCTACTAGAAAGCAGAGTAACGGCATCTGCAAGGACGGTTGCTGATCGCCATTGGTCACCCTGTGTGCAATTCGGAAGCCTGGGGTCCCCTTGGCGGCAGGCAAAGTTAGGGTTAATCTGACTTGTGGTACGATTGTAAAAGTTGCCCCAGTCATTAGCCAGAAGGTTGGTGAACTCTTGCTGGGTGTGGAGGTTAAAGTTGCCGTTGTTTTTGTTGCCGTTGCCGTCGTTGAAGTTGGGGTTGCCGTTTACGTAAACTGGCAGATTGGTTGCTAAGATTAGACCTTTCTCTGCTGCTTGGAAACTTTGTGAACGGGATAGGTTACTGCCATGAGTCAACAGGATGCTGTGAGGACGACGGGTAGGGTCAAGCTTGAAGTCAGTAGGACTCAGCAGCTGTCTGGCTTGAATGTTAGGAGTGCCATCGGTGTTAAGAGTTTTGTCGCTTAAATCTGGCAGCGCATCATCTCGTGAGGCGTAAATGATGCCGGTGTTTGGTAGTAGGTACTCTGAAGATGCTAGTACGTTAGAACCAGTGATCGTTTGTCCTCGGAGCGAATTTATATCCAGCATAGTGGCGCGAATTTCTAGGGGCTGCCGCTGCTCAACGCTGAGGTCGTAGTTCCCGGTTAGGTTAGCAGAGCCATTTGTTACGTTTGGATTGCCATCAGTTGTGAAGGTTTCTACTGGATAAGTATTTAGGTCGTCTTTGTCAATTGCCTGAATCTGCCGCGCATCCAGAAAAGAGATTTCTTGAATTGCGCCATGAGGTATAGTTACGCCGGTTGTGGGGGTAATGCTGGGACTAAGCGTTTTGTCCAAAATTCGCAAAGCACAGATAGTAGAGTCAATCGCAGATTGCTGTGACAGTGTAAGATTTTGGTTGCTAGCTATTGCATTCAGAGCATTCCGCAGTAGCTCGTTAACAAAACGTCCATTCGGGAACTTCAAATTGGCTTGATAAGAAAGCCTGCCCTGTAGTGTTGTAGAATTTTGATCGCCACTGAACAAGCCTATGGCGTTTGAGCTGCTGATGTTAGTAAGACTGCTGGCAGTAATGTCGGGAGCTGGGTAGACTACGCCATTGTTCGATTTGGCCACACCTATAACAGGCTGTGGTGGTGGTGTGCCATTTACATTTACAATGCCACTGACATCTGGTGTACCAACTGGGTTTCTAGCGGTCAAGCTGTTAGTAGGGTCGTAGTAGCTGCTGATACAGGCGATCGGTTTTTGATAAGGGGATTTTATTGGATCGTAGGTAGAGTATGCGTAGTGATAGACTACCGTCGCTCGCATCCGCAGATCTCCCTTCGCGTACTGGGGAGTGTAGGGGTCAATGGTAGTAGGAGGAGAAGTAATAGAGCCTACTGCCGGTGGTAGCGGGGTTTGCAGTGCAGTCCACTGCGAAGGTGTGGACGTATTGTTAGACACTTGAGCCCCTGGCGACATGGGCATCGAGTCAGGCCATACCATTGGGTACTGTTCTACTGTAGGAGTCGCAGGGTCGTCGTATGTTGTTGAATATTCAATCGCGTTACTCGTAGGGTTATCGTAGTAAGGTGTTGGGAGAAAAGAATTTTTGCGCTCGTACACTCCTGCCCCAGTAACCACACGCAGACCTCCATTGTTATCAAGCTGCGTGGTAGGTTGCGCTGCGGCGGCTTGTTCCCAAAAGCCGTCCCGGTCTGTAATACCTAAGTCAGCTAGTGCCTGCACACGAGTTTGGCGGTAGCGTCTCACCGGACCCGTAGCTGGATTCGCATCCCAGTTAATATTTGAAAGATTTTGTTGGGTGTTGGCACCAGCAAACGCTCCGTTATTAAACCAGAGGGCTGGTAGATTGTTGCCCACCTGGATGCGATCGCCAAGGAATTGCTCTTGACCATTCTGTTTCTCTGTTTGCGGTTCTGTTGCCTGCAGTTGGGCCTGCTGTTGGCCAGTATTAATATTCAGCGTTAGTCCAGTGTAGCCAGTACCCGTTATCCCATCACTAGGACTGGTGGGGTAAGTCCATGCGTCGATTGGTCGTAGAATGTCACCACTTCCCTGAAGGGGGCTAACTGTACTGTAATCTATTCCATTACTCATTAATGCATTACTGCCATAGGGAACCTCGATAGAGGGAACGCGACGGGTGCGATTTATAAAGTAGGTTTGCAGTTGTGTTTGGCGTACCTGAGCCTGCTGACTGGCAGGAGCCGCTGGGTTAACTTGCTTTTGAACGTCAGATGGATCGGTAGAACTGGGATTAGCAGACTGTGCAGCTACCAACCGAGCGATGCGTTGAGTATACGCCTGAGTGTTGTAGCTTACCAGAGGAGACAGGTTAGTCGTAGATCTCTGGTTGGTGCTAATCTGGTTTTGATTAGGAGACTTACCGGCTCCTTGGAACAGGTCCACAGTAGATGGTTGATAATATTGCTCTGAGATTCCGCTAAGGATACCACCAGCAGCGACATTGCCCCCAACGACAATTTTGCTATTTTCCTCTTGGTAGTAACAAGAAGATGTACTGCTGACCTGATAGAAGTTAATACCCTTACCAAAATTTCCAACTAGCAAATTGCTGTTAGTAACGAGCCTTCCATTCAGGCGAAACACAGGGGCAGGATTAAGTTCCACATCGTCGTTGTACACAACTGCATTGTTGCTGAGGGGAATCCGAATGCGGTCTTGCTGATACTCCAGTGCCGAAAAGCCTTTATTACTATTACCTTGGTAAATCCCATTATTTTTGTAAATATCATATTGAGCAATACCACCAGGAGGATTGGTAGAAAGACTGGCAAGACTGGTAATCGGAACTGTAGCAGTGTAAACAAAGAAACTTTTCGCCAGATTGGCACCTGTTTTAAACCAACTAGAGCTACCTACCAAGCTGGCGCTGGTGCCAGTTGCACTAGGGCATTGCCCACTCATCGTACCGCCACTCATCGGTGGCGTTCTCGCCTGAAGAGGATTTCTAGGTCGATTAAAATTTCCGCTTGTTGTATCACTGCTAGGACTACGGTAGTAGATGCCGTAGAGAGTATAGCTATCAAACAGACCGTTGTTGTCTGTATCAACTGGGAATTTCCATGCGGTGGTTAGAGTTTCATCGTTTTCTAACCTGGACGCAGATTTATTTGCTAGAAACTCAATCTTTCCGTCTGGCGGTGGCGGTGACGAACCTGGCGAAGCATCCTGCCCATTTCCAAAGTCGAAAACAACTTCCAGGGGAGTTTCATCGCCAAGGGTATACGTTTTATTAGTATTATTATTAAAATAAGTGTTCAGGTCGCCATCGGATGGGATTTTCCCTGCCAGCTTTGCTAATACATCTTCTATTTTGGCCTTAGCGCGATCAACCGCTGGGGCAGCAGCGTTGAGCACCACCTGATTCACCCTGACGTTACTGGCGTTTTTTGAGCGATCAAATGACCGCACCAGGATCGCTGTGGTTAGCAGCACAACAACCAGTCCCACCATTGCAACTGTTGGCAACACAAAGCCAGCTCTAGAAAGACGGGCTCTTCTACCGATGACAAGTAGGCTACGCAGAAACCATTTGATTAGCCCCTTGATTACGGCGTTAGATAGCTTCCAAATCTGTTTGTATAAATTTTGATTTGCCTTAACTCGCTTACGGTTTAACATGGCTGTTTTTCTGCCAAAAGTGGAAATGTTTTGCAGTTATCTTTTACTACTCAAGTGGACGTTTGCAAACATTAATACAACTTTATAGGGACTGCAGTGCCTATGAAGCTCTTTACATTTTTAGCAACTGTAATTATTGACATCCACCGGGTAAATACGATAGTTATTTAATTAAATAACAAAAATTTTCAGTAATAATACGCAAGCCATCAGACTCTATATGTGGTAAATTAGCTCGCTAAGTGGCTTATGAATGTAAAGCCTTCAGATCAAAGATGAAGTGCCCGAACGCAGTTTTCAAGTTAGCATTACAAAACAAAACTACAAAATAAACTTAACGCTACTTTGGCTTTGTATCCAAGCGCAATTTTACTGAAAAATTGAACTGCATTGATGCGTTTTGGCCAAATATTTCAGTGCATGTACGGTAGTACAAAAGAGAGCTTCATGCTTTTGTAACCAGTCGAACAAAACTTCTGTCTCCCCACAAGGTGTGTCTGGTCGGCGATGTGGGATGGCTGGTGTGTGATCCGGTTTGACTCCTCTGGCAAAGAGTGCATAGAATAGAGATGTTAAGCGGATTTTGTTACACCCATACCGATACCTTTCAGGAAGCAAACGGCCTCCTGTATGCCGACCGCACGCCGAAGCTCCCGCTTGAGGCGATCGCAGCGGCAACCCTCGGTAGGAGCTACAAGCCATAAGTGTCAATTTAAACTAAAGTTTTTTATAAGTCTATGAAAGTCCCCGGCATTCCTCCCCAGGCACGAGACCGTGGGGATTCCTGCCAAAAATTTAGTCAAAGGAACGAAGAAGTTTCCTGCAAGCTGGGGTTGATCCGAAACGCCTTGAGCGACGGCGCCAAGGGTGTGCTACTAAGCGGTACGGACTGGTTTGCCTGGGCAACTGCTGGGGCTGACAACACTGTGCTGCTCACCGCCGAAACTGGGGTAGCTCAAGTGCTGGTAACTGCTCAAGATGCTTGGGTATTGACCGATGAAATCGAGCGCTCGCGTTTGCAGGATGAAGAACTTCCTGCCAACTTCAAGCTCCATGTAAATCCCTGGGCTGATGCCGCAGAGCGCGAGTCGTTTGTGCGCGAGGCTACAGAAGGTGGACGAATTCTCAGCGACCGTCCTACCACTGATCAAGACCCATTGCCTCCGTCACTCCTAAATCACAAGCGGGTGATGATGCCGAGTGAACTCGAGCGTTATCGCCTGGTAGGGCATTTAGCAAGCGTTGCCATGACCGAGGTGCTCTCAACTGCCCAGCCTACCTGGACAGAATACCAGCTCGCCGGAGCGGGAGCCGAGGCGTTGTGGGCGAGGGGGCTGCATCCAGCCCTCACCCTGGTGGCTGGCGCGAGGCGGATGCCGCTCTACCGTCATGCTACGCCCACTGCAGAGCCAATAGGACGTGAAGCGATGATGGTCTTTTGTGCGCGGAGATACGGTCTGTATGCGAACCTCACCCGATTTGTCTCATTTGGTTCGCTACGGACTGAGCATTCCGAGCTACACCGCCATCTCCGCTCCATTGAAGCCCAAGCCCTGAATTTGTGCCAACCGGGTATGTCGCTCAATGCAGTTTATGACGCGATCGCTCAGGCATATCAACAGCATGGGTATCCCCAGGCAATCCGCGAACATCACCAAGGGGGAACTACGGGCTATCTGGCGCGAGAGATTGTTGTAACTCCCGCCACTACCGACACCCTGGCGGAAAACATGGCTGTGGCATGGAACCCAAGTTTGCCCGGAGCCAAAATAGAAGACACTTTCATCATCAGGGATGGAGGGCTGGAAAACCTGACCTTTGATCCAAACTGGCCAAGTGTCGAGGTAGAAGGACGCAACCGCCCTGTACCCTTGGAGATTGTTTGACTCGTCAGGCGATCGCACAAACCTTGTTCACACCGAAAGAGATGGCATTACCCGGTTAATTTCAGCAAGAAAAGCTACCAAACAAGAGCGACGGCTGTATGAATAAGGAAAGATTTTCTCCTGACATGCCCTTGGAAGAGCGGGAAAAAAAACTGTTGGAGATGTCTGATGAAAACATTGATTTTTCCGACATTCCCGAACTGGATGAGGAGTTTTTTAAGAATGCAAAACTCGTAGAGCGAAAGCCAAGAACCGAAGCGATAAGTATCAGAATTGATACTGATGTGCTTCAGTGGTTCAAGCAACACGCGAAGAGTAAGGGTTATCAGACCCTCATCAATGATGTGTTACGCACATACGTTGAACACTCCAAAGGACGTTGATCGGTATGGAGCGCGAAGACAAGGGCAATTCAGATTGAATCTCAAGGTTCAAGTCCAAGATCTCGCAGGCGCTGGGCTAACTCATCAGCTCGTCGCTCTGCCAATTCTCTTTGTTGACGTTCTTGTTCAGCTTGCGCCTGAGCATGTTCAGCCTTTTGCTCAGCAAGCTGCGCCTTTTGCTCAGCTTGCTGCGCCTTTTGCACAGCTTGCTGCGCCTTTTGCTCAGCCTGCTGTGCCGTTTGGAGCTTCCGTGGGAACCCAGTTGCCTTGCTTGTCATACCAACGCAACCACTGTCGCAATGCACCCCGGTACTCTCCTTGCCACAGTGAACAGCCCAATTCTAGATCTGGTATCCAGATCCTTGGTGACGACAGTTCCATAGCTTGATATCGATTGCCTACTAGCTGAAAGGCTTGCAGCTCATCGTTGTAGCGGTTAAATGTAATATAGTACGGCACCCCCAAAATCTGCTCGTAGACCTTCCACTTTCCAGGTGGCTTACCCTGCGGCTCTGTTTTACCCAAATCCTCGTCCTGGGTACCAGGAGAGAGAAGTTCGACCACTACAATTGGTTTGACTCCTTCTTGCCAGAACACATAGCTCAAACGCAAGTCTTGCCCCCGGTATAGCCGGGAAACACCAACGACTCCAAACCAGTCCGGTCGTTTGTACCAACTTGTGTTCTGAGGGTCATAGTAAAGATTGAGATCACTAGCAACAAAGACCTGTTCCGGTGCATATGAAGGTGGACAAAAGGTTTGGCTTAGCAGTTCTGCCTGCCACAGGTGATACTCATCAGGCAAGCCAGGCTCCTCCGAGTCTTCGCTGGGTAGGTCATACATTGTCGGCAGAGTTTCTTGAGGAGAGCGGGGAGGGTCAGTCTGCTCAAGCGCAAGTCGGACAGGGATCATTTAACAACCCTCATGGTTTGCTGTATAGCTTAAGCATAACGAACAATTCTAGATATTTTTAAGCGGTTTTATTCAGGAGAATGGAAGCTGATAAGCAGTGAAGCTATAGAAGCAGAATTAAAAAGAATGGTTAATCTTGAAAAACTAGACAGGATTAGAGGGTTATTACAGGTTGCTGTAAATAAAATAATTCTAACTGAGGAAATAGATAAGCGTTCTCAAGAAATAGAAAAATTAGGATTTGGTGTTTATGATTCTTTTCATATTGCTTGCGCTGAAAGTGCTAAGATAGATGTATTATTGACAACGGATGATAGATTGCTCAAGAAAGCGATTAAGTATAGCCATCTGTTAAAAATAAAATTAGATAATCCTGTAACTTGGTTAATGAACACTTTTGTATTAAAAGGAAATAACAACAATGACACCAATTGAATTAAGACAAAAAGGGTATTGTGCCTTAGTTAAGGAATTGGGGCAAGTTGATGCAATTCGCTTTTTACAAGATGTGGGAGGGGGTTTGGGTGATTATACCCAAGAACGTCAAGAGTCTGTAAAAAATGTAACAAGAGATGATTTTTGGCAAGATATTCAAGAAATTAGAGCCAAAAAAGACCTTGAAAATCAATAGAGTTCTTGGGTGGTGTTAACGATCTGTTGTTGAGCTTTAAATTGCTACCATATGTAAATTTTCCATTGATTAGGTAGCCTGGGTGGGAAACCAGAGTTGCTGCCATTGCCCGTTGAGTGTTAGCATTACCAGACTACCACTTCTGAGTTGCAACACAACCCGAATATCTTGGAGTTGGAAATAAGGTACGCCGCGCTGCTAAACGCAGTGCATAGAATAGAATAGAGATGTGAGAGCGGATTTTGTTACACTCATACCGATACCTTCCAGGAAGCCAACGGCCTCCTGTATGCCGACCGCAAGCCGAAGCTCCTGCTTGAGGCGATCGCAGCGGCAACCCTCGGTAGGGGTGTTGAGGAGAAAAATGTACGCACAGAAGCTATTGCAGCCGGATGAACGAAGAAGTTTCCTGCAAGCTGGAGTTGATCCGAAACGCCTTGAGCGACGGCGCCAAGGGTGTGCTACTGAGCGGTACGGACTGGTTTGCCTGGGCAACTGCTGGGGCTGACAACACTGTGCTGCTCACCGCCGAAACTGGGGTAGCTCAAGTGCTGGTAACTGCTCAAGATGCTTGGGTATTGACCGATGAAATCGAGCGCTCGCGTTTGCAGGATGAAGAACTTCCTGCCAACTTCAAGCTCCATGTAAATCCCTGGGCTGATGCCGCAGAGCGCGAGTCGTTTGTGCGCGAGGCTACAGAAGGTGGACGAATTCTCAGCGACCGTCCTACCACTGATCAAGACCCATTGCCTCCGTCACTCCTAAATCACAAGCGGGTGATGATGCCGAGTGAACTCGAGCGCTATCGCCTGGTGGGGCATTTAGCAAGCGTTGCCATGACTGAGGTGCTCTCAATTGCCCAGCCTACCTGGACAGAGTACTTGGAGATTGTTTGACTCATCAGCGACTAGGATATACATAACTGAGTACATTTGTCAACAATAAACAGATGACTACGATTTCAAAAAATACGGACGTTGTTACTTTGATCAACGTCTTTATAGTTGAACCAGAAAATCAGCAGCGTTTGGTTGAACTTATTGTGGAAGCGACTGAAGAACTGGCGTCTAAACTGCCTGCTTTCATTTCATCGAATATTCATAAAAGTCTAGATGGTACACAAGTCGTAAACTATGCTCAGTGGAAGAGTGAAGCGGTAAAGAGTTTAGATGAACTAGGAGAGATTGTCAAAAATTTTGGAGATGATCGATTCACAAAACGGCAGAGTGAAATTGCTAAAATCGCCAAATTCAAGCCATTATTGTACGAAGTTTGCTACATCAATAAAGCCTAGTGCTTATGGCATGGGAACAAATAAACTGAAATCGGGAAAATTGGATGTTACCCCCTGAAATAGTAGTTGTTGCTGTCTTCAGCTCAAAGCATTCTGCTTCATCTCCCCGGTGAGCGAATCAGCTGAAGTATTCAAAGCGATAGGAACTGTAATCCCCTGTCAGGCGATCGCACAAACCTTGTTCACACCGAAAGAGATGGCATTACCCGGTTAATTTCAGCAAGAAAAGCTACCAAACAAGAGCGACGGCTGTATGAATAAGGAAAGATTTTCTCCTGACATGCCCTTGGAAGAGCGGGAAAAAAAACTGTTGGAGATGTCTGATGAAAACATTGATTTTTCCGACATTCCCGAACTGGATGAGGAGTTTTTTAAGAATGCAAAACTCGTAGAGCGAAAGCCAAGAACCGAAGCGATAAGTATCAGAATTGATACTGATGTGCTTCAGTGGTTCAAGCAACACGCGAAGAGTAAGGGTTATCAGACCCTCATCAATGATGTGTTACGCACATACGTTGAACACTCCAAAGGACGTTGATCGGTATGGAGCGCGAAGACAAGGGCAATTCAGATTGAATCTCAAGGTTCAAGTCCAAGATCTCGCAGGCGCTGGGCTAACTCATCAGCTCGTCGCTCTGCCAATTCTCTTTGTTGACGTTCTTGTTCAGCTTGCGCCTGAGCATGTTCAGCCTTTTGCTCAGCAAGCTGCGCCTTTTGCTCAGCCTGCTGCGCCTTTTGCTCAGCCTGCTGTGCCGTTTGGAGCTTCCGTGGGAACCCAGTTGCCTTGCTTGTCATACCAACGCAACCACTGTCGCAATGCACCCCGGTACTCTCCTTGCCACAGTGAACAGCCCAATTCTAGATCTGGTATCCAGATCCTTGGTGACGACAGTTCCATAGCTTGATATCGATTGCCTACTAGCTGAAAGGCTTGCAGCTCATCGTTGTAGCGGTTAAATGTAATATAGTACGGCACCCCCAAAATCTGCTCGTAGACCTTCCACTTTCCAGGTGGCTTACCCTGCGGCTCTGTTTTACCCAAATCCTCGTCCTGGGTACCAGGAGAGAGAAGTTCGACCACTACAATTGGTTTGACTCCTTCTTGCCAGAACACATAGCTCAAACGCAAGTCTTGCCCCCGGTATAGCCGGGAAACACCAACGACTCCAAACCAGTCCGGTCGTTTGTACCAACTTGTGTTCTGAGGGTCATAGTAAAGATTGAGATCACTAGCAACAAAGACCTGTTCCGGTGCATATGAAGGTGGACAAAAGGTTTGGCTTAGCAGTTCTGCCTGCCACAGGTGATACTCATCAGGCAAGCCAGGCTCCTCCGAGTCTTCGCTGGGTAGGTCATACATTGTCGGCAGAGTTTCTTGAGGAGAGCGGGGAGGGTCAGTCTGCTCAAGCGGAAGTCGGACAGGGATCATTTAACAACCCTCATGGTTTGCTGTATAGCTCAAGCATAACGATTCTAAACTCACTCAAAAACCGGAGGCCATAGTTCCGATACCGGCACTTCCCAACCGGGTAGCAATTCAGTGACAGTGATTATGTCGCCATTACCCAACACTACCGGCTGTCGGTGATCGCCCAAGTAGATAGTAACAGTCTGCTTATCTGGGTCAATCAGTATTCCTACCCGAGCGCCTAGTTCTAGGAATTGCAGAATCTTTTCCTCTAGGGGTTTAATCCGGTCGGTTTTGGACTTCACCTCAACCATTAAGTCGGGAACCAAATCAGCAAAATCGCGCGGCGATCGCCTCATTCGTTCAGCTGACACAAACGAAACATCAGGGCCTCGCAAATCC
The DNA here is from genome assembly GCA_964250845.1 of uncultured bacterium. Classification (GTDB taxonomy): domain Bacteria; phylum Cyanobacteriota; class Cyanobacteriia; order Cyanobacteriales; family Chroococcidiopsidaceae; genus CAXUIG01. Next base: position 39,175 of record CAXUIG010000011.1, read on the forward strand.
TTGGTGGCATTGGGTAGCCTAAAGCCAGCGCTCGATCCAGTCACACGACCTAGCCGACGAGGAACAACCCAATTGCCTAGTAGTCTAGCAAATGTTGCAATAATCTCTTGTGAGACGTAATCTGATAGACCCATGACAATAATATTCCCGTCTACCAGCTCCATCTGGTAGTCCAAATGCTCCTGTACAAATATTCCTTGAAGTCTCTCTAGGTCTTTAATAGTTAACTGCATAGGCTTCTAGACAATTTTCCCGTCAACGCTCGGTGGTTGGTAGCAGAAAGTAGGGAGCTGAGGGAGCTCCCTCAGCTCCTTAACAAGCGTGCCATTCCCTACTTGCCCTCTTTCTTTCTTCCCCTACACCCTACACCCCACACCCCACACCCGCACTCCAAGCGCACTGCCTCCTCTTCATTGAGCAGAATTCTCAGTCGGAGTGACTCGAATCAGACTTGAGCCATGTGGATTTAGCTTCATGCTAAACTCCTGATTGGATGGATACGTTCCCAAATCTAGCTGATTCCACAAGTCTCTTACTTTGGCTGGTTTATCAAACCCGAGTTGAGGCCATTTTACTGAAACACTAAGGTTGGACGAACTCAGGTTAAAGAGTGCAACTACATACGACCCATCACTTTCCTTCGCACTCCATATCTGCCGCTGCTGAGTATCATTGTATACCAAACTACCCACAACACCAGCTTGATCGACCGCGATCACCTCATCATTCGTCAGTAGGCTCAGCCCATAACTATCGAGAGTTGTGAGATTATCGCCGCTGTAAAGCGGAGCAGCCGAGATCGCCCATAGCGTCATGTAGCTCTGCCGCTCATCATTCGTCAAGCCGTCGCTGCTACCGTTTCCCACGTCTAACGAGTCTAAATCGTTCCATCTGCCGGAACCACCTACAGAAGTCCATGCAGGCTCATCCTTAAAACGAGAGGATACCTTCTTCCAATTCGTCAACGTTGCGCATTGTATCGAAGGTAAGTTTGTAAAGTCGTAGCACTCTACGTCAGGATCGATGCGCCAGCTATTGGCATTTTGCCGCAATTTACTGCCATTTTGCACGTTTAGCGAGTTCGATACCTGAAGATACATCGGGCGACCTGATTGCTGTAGCGCTTTAGACCATGCCTCGATGTCTGACATAGCATCTATGCCCTTACTATGTGTATTGCTTACTCCAACTAGTTTGAAATAGTTAACATCTTTGCTATTTATATTGCCTACATCCCCTACTCCATCCAGTTTGACAAAGTCAACACCCCATGATGCAAAGAGGTTTGCCCAGGAATTAATGAACTCCTGCGATCCAGGTTTACTGTAATCGATGTAGTACATCACTTTCCCAAATGGCTGATTCTTGTAGTTGTAGTTCAACTCATATTTGCTGGTGTCGGCAATATCTTGTGCATGATAACTGGTGCCCTCAATCGGCGTATTCTGATTTACGGCAGCAGCCGGAATGCCTGGTGTCACATAGATGCCAAACTTCAAGCCCAGACTATGTACGTAAGCAGCAAGTGCAGGAATTCCGCTAGGAAAACTTTTATTATCGGCGATCCAGCGTCCATACATATCGACGCTTTTAGCTGGATTAGCATACCAGTAGTCATCCAGGTTCACGTAAACATACCCATGCGATTTTAGAAACTTTACTTCTGAGAGTGCTTGTTCCTTAACAGCAGTTTCTGTAGGCTGTGTGCGTAATAAACTCCAGGTACTCCAACCCATTAGTGGCGTCTGCCCTACGCTATTGTCTTGTGCTTGTGCAGTATTTGTGCGCGCATTGCTAACAATAAATGCTGAGAAAGTTGAGGATACCAGAAGTGCAGCGAATAGCAAAATCTGTCTGTTGCGAAAAAATACTTTAGATAGCTTGTTCATGAACGGTTCCTTTTCCAAGATGATCAATCAGCTGCATGAGTGGAGATACGTGAGGCACAACTCACATATCTGATAACGCTTAGTTGACTGCGGTCTGATGACTTCAGCCTTTTAGACAAAACTTACGCAATTAGCTAGTTCGGTAATTTTGATCTACCTATCTCGCCAATTTGCTCTTCATAAACAATCTTCTTCCACAAAACATGAGTTTAATGCAACTAGATCGAGGCTTTCTTGACTTTATCTTTAAAATAGCCGCTGCGTTTGTAAAGATTGTGTGAAGAAATTACCGAACCTGGGTAGAAGTGCTTGATTATTCTATTCAATGCTGGCATGAAAATTCTAATGTTTATTGAGTTTTGAGTACAGGTTATAACTAAACATAAACAGCATCAAACTGCCCTCAAGCCCATGCCAAGAGTGGGTTGTAACTGAGTATAACCATACCAGGTTTTCTCTCCATAAATACTCTTACCCCAACCTGAAAATACTAGTACCCCTACCCCAAAATTAATTTTGAATGCCGATAAAGTCAGGATTTGGGGCTTTGAGTACAACCTTAATTAATCCTAATCAAAGCCTTGCTAGCACAGCAACTTTAACCAATAGTCGTCGGAACTTTAGCGGAACTTTAGGGGAACTTAACTGTATCGACAACTACTAGTCGATTGAGGAAACTGATATCTGGATGAGAAAAAAATGATATCCGGCTGACATGGAGTGACACACTTGCATTGCCGGGGTTTTATCCGTCATCCCTGCCACTAGAAGCTTAGCCCTAACTTGAGCTTGATTTGTAGGCAGGGGGAGCAAAGCGATTGTTCTGACACTTTCAGTTCAAGAGGTTTACTTATGTTGGCATTCGATGATTCACCAAAACTGAAGCTGGAGTTTTCTACGTTGGTGGAGCTTCTGGGGGAACGAGCCCGGAGTCAGCCTGAGCAAACAGCTTTTATTTTTTGGCGTGACGGAGAAACAGAAGCAGCCAGACTAAGTTATCAAGAGTTGGACCGATTTTCACGAGCGATCGCATCGCAACTTCAGCTCATGGGAGCTACTGGCAAGTGTGCCTTGCTGCTCTACCCGCCTGGACTGGAGTTTATTGTTGCCTTTTTTGCGTGTTTGTATGCCGGAGTTGTAGCTGTTCCGGCTTATCCACCTCGACCTAATCATTCCATGTCGAGGCTGCTGGCGATTGTGACTTCTTCCCAAGCGTCGGTGGCACTCACCACTACATCCCTATTGACCAACGTAGCGGGTCAGGTTGCCCAGAATCCTGAATTGGCAAACTTGCGCTGGTTGGCAACCGATAACCTTGCTAGCTCCTTAGCTTCAGATTGGCAGGAACCGCAAGTGAGCAGCGACACTCTGGCGTTTCTCCAGTACACCTCGGGTTCTACGGGGACGCCAAAGGGGGTGATGGTCAGTCATAGGAATTTGCTGCACAATTTGGCTGCAATCAAAAACTGTTTCGAGGATACAGCAAATAGCCGGGGTGTGTCGTGGTTGCCACCTTACCACGATATGGGATTGATCGGCGGAGTGCTACAGCCTCTCTATGTCGGTGCCCCGATGATTTTGATGTCGCCGTTGGCGTTTCTGCAAAAGCCTTTCCGCTGGCTCTTGGCGATTTCTCGCTACAAGGCGACTACCAGCGGCGGACCAAATTTTGCTTACGAGCTGTGCGTTGAGAAGATTAAGCCCCAACAGCTGGAGAGTCTTGATCTGAGTAGCTGGGAGGTGGCTTTCACCGGAGCTGAGCCCGTTCGTTGGTCAACCATAGAGTCGTTTGCAGCGAAATTTGAGTCTTGTGGCTTCCGCCGCGAGGCATTTTACCCCTGCTACGGTCTTGCTGAAACAACCCTGATTGTTTCTGGAGGCTTGAAAACAGCTCAACCCGTTGTTAAACAAGTTGACGGAGCCGCCCTTGAGCAAAACCGGGTGGTGGCAGCCAAGGGCAACGAGGGCAGTCGGACAATTGTCGGCTGTGGTCATTTATCTGATCAGAAAATTGCGATCGTTGACCCCGAAACCTTAACCCGGTGTCGGGCTGACCAAGTAGGAGAGATTTGGGTATCAGGTCCGAGTGTAGCTCAGGGTTACTGGAATCGAGCTGAGGAGACGAAGCTGACTTTCCATGCCTTCACCGCAGATACGGGTGAAGGTCCGTTTCTGCGCACGGGGGATTTGGGATTTTTGATCGCCCAAGAGTTGTTTATTACGGGACGACTCAAAGATGTGATTATCATCCGGGGGCAAAACCATTATCCGACTGACATTGAACTAACAGTAGAAAACAGTCATCTAGCACTGCGGCGTGGTTGTGGGGCGGCGTTTGCGGTGGATGCTAAAGGCTCGGAGCGACTGGTTGTCGTTCAGGAAGTAGAGCGGAGTTACCTGCAAAAGCTGGATGTGAAAGAGGTGGTAGGGAACATTCTTCAGGCTGTGGCAGCGCAGCACGATCTACAAGTTTACGCTGCGGTGCTCGTTAAGACTGGTAGTATCCCCAAAACTTCCAGTGGTAAGATTCAGCGCCATGCCTGTAAAGCTGAGTTCCTAACTAGAAGTTTGAACGTCGTGGATGAAATAAAAGCTTAATTAAAATTTGGAGTCTCAAAAATGGAAACCCAAAACATTCAAATCACCAGCATGCCTACAATTTCGGTAATTAGCACAGATAATAAAGGCGATGGACGCAAGGACAAGCGGACAGCGGAAGAGATTCGAGCTTGGATAATCTCCTATTTGGCTGATCTGCTAGAAGTAGAACCGGATGAAATCGATGCCACGATTCCCTTCAACCGCTACGGTCTAGATTCCGCTGTGGCAATTGGTATGACCGGCGACCTCGAGGATTGGCTCTCATGTGAGCTTGACCCTACCCTACTGTACGATTACCCCACTATTGATGCTTTGGCCTGGCATTTAGCTGAGGAATTCCAAACCGAGGCATAAGTAAATTGGCTCAAACAGAAATCAACATTCTTCACGAGCAGAAAAACATCATGGTAGCTTCAAGCCAACCACCGATTACACAAGAACAGTCTTCAACTCTAACTGATAAACAGGTAAATAAACATGTAAAAATACTAGAAAGAACTTATCACCGTAATATTAATTCTGACCATACAGAAAAAATAGAAGCTCTGTACAAGAGCTTTAACTACAGCATCAACAGCAATCATTACTGGACTGATCCTGAGCAATCATTACTGTATGGCACCCCACTTTACGAAGCTGCTTCCCCCTCCCAAAGGATAGCTCTGAATCACCTTCATTGGTTTTCAATGTACCACCAAGTCGCTGCTAGTGAAACTGAGACAATTGCTTGCAATCAGATCACGTCCAGCGTTTTTTCCGCTAGTGGTTACGAAACGCTATCTCGTGAGTTGGCACTCGAAACCTCTCAGGAACGCTTTCACATTAATGCCTTTCACAAGATCGGTTACCTGACAATGAAGGCTATTCTAGGCAAGGAAGCATTTAAAGCTCCCCTGAAAGGTAAGTTGTACCAATCGACTAATAAAACTTCGCCTTTTGCGGCATACCAGTACTACGCCTTGCGCTTCATATCCAAGACGATGCTGAGTAGTAAAAAACAATACTATTCTCAGTATCTGAGGGAGTTAGAAGAGACAAACGAGTTTATCCCGGTTTCCACCATGGGTTTGCTGGGGCAAGGATTAAAACCTCAGTCTTTGCAACAGTTTTTCACCTTCAACTGGGGAGGTTCGCCTTTCTTAGCGTGCCAGTACTACTCCTTACGCATCATGGCTAATATGGTGCTCAATAATATAGAAAACAGCATCTCTAGAACTTTTAGAAAGTTGGAGAAGAAAGGAGAGTTTATCCCAACTCCAACGGCTGTCTCCCACTATCATTTTTTGGACGAATCCTTGCACGCTACAATTTCTCAGGTGCTTGCTCGAGATCTGTACAAGAACTTCCCGGAGCCAACAGCATACGAGAAATTCGTCGCTAATTTGGCAATTTACATGATGCAACGTGGTGTTTTGAGTGGGCTTTCTGCTATCTCACCCGGTCGCTATCATGCAGATGACTACTCTTTGATGTATTTCATCTACAAGATATTACAGAATCCTCTATTTGGGATGTCTGCTGAAGAATCACTCCATTGGATGGAGAAATGTTTTTGTCACGAACACGAAGGTTTCCATGTGACAGCAAAGTACCACCAAAGCCTTTTGTCAGCTCTTAGCGGGTTTTACGGGGATCTCGACTACCTGTGGCCTATCAACCGCGAAATGCGCCTAATGGCTTCAGGAGGCTCGATTAGTAAGGCTGTCGAAGGTAACATCAAGACTTTTAAGGAGTTCTCTAAGTTGGTCGCCATTTAAGAGTCAGGAGAGGGGAACGATAAATGAAAGCATTGCAGAAACTGAATTACAAGCTTTCATTCTGACTCCCAGAAAAAATACATAGAGTAGGTAGGTTTGTTGAAATGGACGCCATAGCAATTATCGGCATGGGTTGTCGTTTTCCCGGTGCTAAGGACCCGCAATCTTTCTGGCACCTGATGCGTAACGGGGTAGATGCGATCACCGAGGTGCCGCCAGACCGATGGAATATTGATGCCTTCTATGACCCGGAGCCAGCTACACCAGGGAAAATGAGTACCCGCTATGGCGGCTTCCTGGATAATGTGGATCAGTTCGAGCCTAGCTTCTTTGGGATTTCCTCCCGCGAGGCGAAATCGATAGATCCCCAGCAGAGACTGGTCTTAGAGGTGGCCTGGGAAGCTCTAGAAAACGCTGGAATGATGCCAGGAAAGCTGTCTGGCAGCCGGACTGGGGTGTTCATTGGCATCAGCGGCAGCGACTATGACAGGCTTGGGTGCAACGATTTCAACCGCTTAGATGCCTACAGTGGCACTGGTACTGGCCTCAGCATTGCCGCCAACCGCCTATCTCATGTACTGAATCTGCGGGGACCAAGTATAGCAATAGATACTGCTTGCTCCTCATCCCTGGTCTCAGTACACCTAGCTTGCCAGAGTTTGCAGAGGGTCGAATCTAATCTGTGCTTAGCCGGAGGGGTGAACCTGATGGTGTTTCCAGGGCCAACCATCACTTGCTCTCAAGCACGGATGATAGCACCTGATGGTCGCTGTAAGACCTTTGACGCCAGTGCTGATGGTTATGTCCGAGGGGAAGGATGCGGCATAGTCGTCCTCAAGCGCCTTTCTGATGCTCTCCGGGATGGAGACAATATTCTAGCAATCATTAAAGGCTCAGCGATTAACCAAGATGGGTTGAGCAATGGACTCACAGCACCTAATGGACCTTCCCAGCAGATGGTCATCCGTGAAGCGCTGGAAAATGCTGGAGTAGCACCAGCGGAAATTAGCTATGTCGAGACTCACGGCACTGGCACCTCTCTAGGAGATCCAATCGAGGTTAAATCCCTAAAAGCCGTGCTGATGCAGGGTCGTGAGCCAAACCAGCCCTGTTGGATTGGCTCGGTCAAAACCAATATTGGTCATTTGGAAGCCGCAGCTGGGATAGCTGGCTTGATCAAAGTGGTACTGTCACTGCAACATCGGGAGATCCCACCGCACCTGCACCTAAAGCAGCTCAGTCCCTATATTTCTCTACAAGGGACAACATTATCTATCCCTACCGAGCGCCAGCCTTGGACTGCTGCCACAGAGTGCCGCTTGGCTGGGGTAAGCGCTTTTAGCTTCGGTGGCACCAATTGCCATGTGATCCTGGAAGAAGCGCCCGTACCCACCCTCTGTGCCAGTGAGATCTCACGCCCCCTGCATCTCCTGACGCTCTCGGCGAAAAGTGATCTGGCTCTGGGGGAACTGGCACAAAGTTATGCAGATTTCTTAGCATCTCATCCTGGGGCATCGTTGGCAGATATTTGTTTCACTGCCAATACAGGGCGATCGCATTTTGACCACCGCCTCTGTGTAGTGATTGAATCTACCATGCAGTTGCGCTCTTCTCTGGAGGCTTTCGCCGCCAACAGGGAAACGGACTTACTAGTGAGCAGCCAGGTACAAAGCAAGAAGCGCCCGAAAATCGCATTTTTATTTGCTAATCAGGGATACGTAGGTATCGGACGCCAACTCTACTTTACCCAACCCACATTTCGCCACACTCTTGATCGCTGCAATGAAATTCTGCGACCCTATTTAGAAAAGCCCCTGCTTGAAGTTTTAGATACTCAAATCGCCTTATTTGCCATTGAGTATGCCCTGGCCGAGTTATGGAAGTCTTGGGGCATAAAACCCAGTATAGTTATGGGTCATGGTGTGGGTGAGTATGTCGCCGCTTGTGTGGCTGGGATATTTAGCTTGGAAGATGGCTTAAAGCTGATTGCCTCAAGAGCCGGTCTGATCAAGACAACTTTTGAGCAGGTCGCCGCAGATGTGGCATACTCATTCCCACGAATAGAGGTAATTTCCAATCTCACCGGGGGGCCCGCCACTGCCGAGATCGCGACTGCTGAGTATTGGGTAAGTCATTTGCAGAGGGGCAGAGGGGCAGGGGAGGCTGAGGGAGCTGAGGGAGCTGAGGGTAAAGAAGAAAATACGCCTGGAGGCATGCGGTTTCAAGCACCTTTATTTATCTATGAGGTTTCCCCTCTGCCCCTGGAGCCCTCTGCCCCTGGAGCCCTCTGCCCCTGGAGCCCTCTGCCTCTTCATGACCGGGATTGGCAGGTTTTGCTACAGAATTTGAGAGAATTATACTTACGTGGGGTGGCTGTAGACTGGTCTGGCTTTGACCGAGACTATCCGCGTCGCCGTCTCCAATTGCCGACTTATCCTTTCCAGCGACAGCGCTATTGGGCACAGACGGCTGAATTTTCATACCATAAAACAATATCCCTGTCAAATAATGGGGCCCGAAGCAAGATACTTCACCCCCTACTTGGTCAACGCATTCACTCAGCGCTTAAAGAAATTCAGTTTGAGTCCCAAATCAGCCAGGATGCGCCAGCTTTTTTAGAGCATCATCGCATTTACCAGACAGCCATTGCTCCAGCCACTGCTTACTTAGAGATGGCTTTAGCTGCCGGGGCTGCTGTTTTCAAATCCGACAATTTGATTTTGGAGCAAGTCGTCATCCAGCAGGCTTTGATTCTGCCAGAAGAGGAAGGAAAGACACTCCAGTTAATTTTGACACCTGAAGGTTCAAAGGCATCTTACTTCCAGATTTTTAGCCTCACAACGGATGAAGAAAATTCAGAGCCATCCTGGACTCTCCATGCTTGTGGGAAAGTTCTTGAGCAGGGGGGCGGATGGGGAGAGGGGGAG
>CAXUIG010000012.1:0-37511 GCA_964250845.1 uncultured bacterium
AAAGTAGTAATTCAAACGCTTTGTCTATGTTTGTCTATACGAAATGGAACTATAAGGATTAAATAATTTATTTTTTAAATTAACTTTTACGCGCCACAAATATTATATTTATATTTAAGTGCAGCTTATAGAAGCTAAAAGTAATTCAAAACCTGGACTGAACCCAGATGCCCTCACCGTTTCCAGGGATGGACCCCTATCTCGAAGGCTATCTTTGGCCCGATGTGCATAATGCGCTTGCCAGTAAAATCCGGCAGCAGTTGACCCCCAAACTCCGACCTCGATACACCGCACGACTGGAGATTTATTTGGTGGAAGACACCGCTCCTGAGGGAGAAATTGGCATTCTGTATCCTGATGTGGAAGTCCTTCAAGTACAGCAAACCACCGCCACTACCCCCAGTCCTGCTCCACTGCCTTCAATTGGCCGTAGCTCCGTTGCTACCACACCTGCCCCTCTAACGTTGCCTGTTATACAACCCGTTAAGGTCCGGATTCCTAGTATCGAGATTCGGGATACCGCTAACAACGTGTTAGTAACTTGTATTGAGATTCTTTCCCCCGTCAACAAACGCGAACCCGGATTGACCCCCTATCGCCAGAAACGCCAACGCCTCTACCAAGCTAATGTCCATTTAATTGAGCTTGATTTCCTGCGGCGTGGCACCCATCCCTTCAACCATCCCCGGATTCGGGCATCTCCCTACATTATCACCCTCACCCTTGCTCAGTCCGGCGTTGTCAATATCTGGCCCGTGGGAATACAGGAGAGTTTGCCAACGATTCCACTCCCCCTACGTCTCCCCGATCCCGACATTCCCCTTGACCTTTCCTCAGCCCTCAATGCTATCTATGACGAAGCTGCCTATGATCTATCGATTGATTACAGCCAGCCGCCTCCACCCCCACCTCTATCAGAAGTTGATACGTGCTGGATGGAAGCCTTGTTAGCTACGTTATAGCTTGATGCTTGAAGACTACGTTTCAGAGCAGGGGGTTCACCCGTTAGATACTCAAGCGTCTTGATGTTGCCGTAGCTGAAAAAAACTGTACAACGAGCAGATTGCTCGTCCCACGCGCGTTACACTCGCAACGTTATGGAACTTGCAATCAGATCCATGTATTAATTTGGCTTGACATCTAAGTACGATATTTGGTTGTCTAGCGGGCCTAGATCAACATAATTCCCAGAGCCATAATCTTGACAGATACCACCATCACCAAAATCAGGAGTTTCATTTTGACAAGCGCGTACTTTCAATCCTTGAGGCACTTGCAATGAATTGATCATATCGTTGCCAACAACATTTAAGCCTCCTATAAAAGCTTTGTATATACCTACAGGAAAACTTTGGGAAATCCCAGTCAAATTACCACCTGTGTAGGCCACCACTGCCTGTTGCGGGGTGGTTCCAGGATGGAATTCCAGCGGCAGTAACGGCTCGATAGCTGTGGACCACACATCGGCCATATTATCGTAGCCGGACTGCGTGGGATGGATATCATCAAATAGATCATTCTGTGTCAATGCACTATTCATATCCACAAAATTGATATTGTAGCCTTGCGATCGCTCAAAGCTGACGATAGCCGGAATCGCTGCATTGTATGCTCGGATTCTGTCATTGAATGTTTGATTGGTAGAGGGCACAAGTTGGGCAACTAGTAACTGCACTGTTGGAATAGAGTGAAATATCTGATCGATCAGCGATTTCAGTCGGTTGGGTGCATTGAGCAGGTCATAATCCTGTGTCAAATCATTAGTCCCGACGTGCAATAAAATCATTTGCGGCTTGTAAGTAGCAAGCACATTATCCACCAGTGCGGCAATCTCATCGATGCGATAACCTGAATGGCCTTCATGGTTCTTATCGCCGAGGCTATCGGGACCATTAGATAGGGAGCCGACAAAATGAATGTTCCAATTTTTCGCCAGCGCCGTATTCCACAACTTGATGCGATACCCACCCTCGCTAGGATAGCCAGCAGTGATGGAAGCCCCCAGTGGCATAATTCTGTAACCGTTAAGTGCTCCCTGAGCCGACAATTGGTGTGACAGGTGACCTACGGTCAAATTAATGATAATTGCCAGCAAAACTCCTGTCAGGACACGAACGGAAAATCTTGTCATCATTGTTTTCTGGAAGGGGGAGTACATCCTCATCTGGTTGACTTAAGCCCAAAAAAGCTGAGAGCAGGCCAATATTAATAGACCGGATTACTAGCTAAAGTCTTATCAAGTATTCCTAAAATATTTATCCAAGATTTAGGGAAAATACTCTTAAACTTCACGTAATCGCTTTGAGTCTTTTAATAGGTAGCCCAACTATCTAGCTTGACGGCTTTTGATACTGAAATTGGCATTGCAACCAGGCACTTTGGTTTAGATTTTCATGTATAGAAAGGCATTTTAACTTAAGTTAAATAACCTGAAGGTACATCGATATTAGAAACAAAGTGCAAAGTGCAAGGGGTATTAATCTCCCTGCTGCATTTATTAGCCATTATTGATAATAAAGCCTGAAGGTTAAAACTAGATTATCTAAATTTTATCAAAATATTATTTTTTGTTTAAAATTTAATTTCAGTCGCAACCACGCCCAGTAATTGGATAATGTATGGCAAATCTGACTTTTCACGGCAAGTCTTCAAAAGCTGGCTGCGAAAGGCTCCTACTAGATCACCCAAAAACAGAATTTACCAAACTGATAGAGCCTCACTCTCAGATAAAGACTTTGAGATGCGCTTATTCTGCCCCCATTCCCTCGATTTGAGAGCAACTTCAGTTGATCCCAGCCAAGTCCATGACTTTTGATAAGATAGCAAGGTTGATGAAAATATTATCCTGTATCAATAAAGGATCTACGTAGTCAGGCGGTCGAGATCCTTCACCTATTATGTAGTAATATTCAACATCAACTAAATTAGCAAGTGCCCAATAGCAGCAATTGACAAAGTTTGGTGAAAAAAACTCAATTACCTTGGCTCCTGGGCTACAGAATACAAGATTGGTAAGTCCACTGCCGTGAGGCGCTACTAAGCTGTTAAGCTTCTAAATCGCGTATAATAGCAATTTGTTGGTGTTCAGTCTCGTTTAGTTATGCCTGCTCGAAATTTCCTAAGTTTATCACAGAAAAAAACTCTTCAAAAAGCTTTAATAGAAGATAAGTGTCCTCAGTTTAGGAAGCATGTTTTGATAATACTGCTACTAAACGACGGCAAAACGCATAAAGAGGTTGCTAATTTTATTGGCTGTTCAGTTAGGATAGTTGATTACTGGTGTATTCAGGGTGACCCCGAAAATTTAGACAGCTTCAGGGATAAGAGAGAGCAAGGTAACTACCAGAAGGTGACCCCAGAATATATCGACTTACTTTTAGAGGTAATTGATAAGTCACCGAGTGACTTTGGATATGAATTTGGTCGGTGGACTGCTCAAAGGTTAGCAAATTATCTAGCAGAATTGACAGGAATTAAATTGAGTGGTTCGCAAATAAGGAGAATATTAAAGAAAAAAAAGTATAGCTATATTTGGGCAAAATACAGTCTAGAAGATAAGCAAAATTCTGAAAAAAGGAAAGACTTTCGCCAAAAGCTAGAGAACTATCTAGCAATTGCAAGGGAAAACGAAAACAACCTCCAGGTATGGTTTTGGGCGCAGAGTCGGCGGACAGAGTACTCTGCCCGCCGAACCTGCGCGATGAGTGTGGCTTTAGTCTCAGAGTCATCCGGCGAAAAACATGGGGTCAGAAAGGCAAGAGGAAAAAAGTATCAGGACAGCGCAGACGCGGACGAGTGAATGTCATGGGAGGAGTGCGGTCTCATGACAAAAAACGTATAAACTTTTTCATTAAACGAGGAAATGGGGAGAGTTTTATTGAGCAGTTAGAACAATTGCAATATTTTCTCCTCCAAGAGTGGGTAGAGAAAGGAAATAAAGTCGAAGATTTTGCAAAAATAGGGCCCAAGATAGTCATTGTTTTAGACAACGCTAGCTATCATAAACGGTCAGATATTATCGAAAATATCAAATCGCAGTTTCCGAATATAGTTTTAGAGTTTCTCCCAGCTTACAGCCCAGACTTTAATCTTATTGAACTCGTCTGGCATTCTTGTAAGGAGTTTATTGCGGGGCGTTTATTCAAATCAGTCGCCGAACTACAAAATTTATTGGATCGGCTCTTAAATCAAGGCGAACTTGTAATCGAATGGAATCGAAAGATTAAAAATAAAGGAAATATGGTTAACGCAAATTAGATGCTTAACAGCTTATAACCTTTGCCAAAGAAAAAAGTAATGCTTGTTCAGCTACTGATATTGATTCTAAGGTTACACTTTCAAACCCAAATTGATTTAAAAAAAATATCAACTCATTTTCATTAACAATTCGGCGATGCTTAGCATTGGCACGGGTTAGATAAATTCGCTTTGGTCTATGCGAATGCCGATTTTTTTAAGTGGGTTCCGACAAAAATTATCGCCTGAGAAAATCACAAGCCCATTTAGGTGTATTAAACGTACGTCCTGGTCGTGAGGGAACTATTAACCTATCAGCTTTTATGTGTAAATTGCTGTCTAATACCTTGTTCTTTGAAATTCCTAGAGTAGTTAGTGTTTCTTCTTGAAACGGATGAGAAATATTATTGACTACAAATTTGTCTATATTATTTATATCCATCCCACTTAGACGAAGCAGTTCTATACGCGGTAATAAATCAAGCATCCAGTGATAATATACGTAACCTGCAAACGCTGATAAAACAGCTACTGTTCCATTGACGTGATATATGCGTGGCAACCTGATTTGACGAAGAACTGAATGATCCTCTGCATTTGTCGGCAAAACTAAAATTGAATGACTATTAGTATTTCTACGAAAACTTCCTATCTCTATAGAAGTATCTGCCAAGAATTTGTCTTCTGGAGTGATTACAATGCCTTGCTCACCATATACTCGCCCATTGGGGACTATAGCGACAAACGTTGGTGCTGTTTCATGTTGATATGAAATATATCCTCGACAAAATTGCCAGTGGACATTTTCATCTATGACTCTAGGTTCTCGCCGACTAATTTGATGACTTGGATGAATCTCCACGTAACTTGCTTGAAGACTTGTATTCTGTTTACATGTAACTAGCCAATCCCGAGTTGCTTTATAAAACCCCTTTGGAGGACCTAGTTGTTCTGAGCTGATAGGTAAGACACGAAGAAAACGTGCAATTAACGATTTAAATGGTTTTAGTATTTTTTTAAACTTATTATCCATCAAATTATCCCGATTTTTAGTTTAAAAGTAGCAGCTCTAGCTACGACTAAACTGTTCGAGCAAATCCAAGCCAGAAGAGCGAAAATAGAGTAAAAAAGACAGAAACAGCGCTGATTATTTTTCCAACACGTTCTTCTACTCCGGCATCTAATCTTACTATGACCGAATGCTTCCCACTAGGTACCCTTATGCGTAATAAACCCTCTGGTGACTGCACCGGAAGAAGGTATGATTCACCGTTAAGTCTTGCCGTCCATCCTGGGTAGTAAAACTGATTTATAGTTACCCAGATGTCAGTTGTCGCATTCGCTTGCAAGACGATTTCTCTGGGTTGCCAACGCTGAATTAATAAACTGCCCTGTCCTACAGTTACTGATGCCTTGGCGGAACTTCTACCCAATTTGCTAATATAACCCGGCTCAAACATCTCTGGTGAGACCCATCTAGGTCGGTATTCCATAGCATCCCTACTTATCTCTAAAGCTGTGTCAACATCCCTATTACTCGGCCTGTGAAGGCAAGTTTTTATAACTACCAGACTAGATAATAGCATGCTTATAATCAGCAAAACTCCGATAACGTATTTTTTATTATTTGCCAGATTTATTGGTTTTTTTAAGCTAGAAATACCTATTGTTAAAATTGCTGTAATAGTTACTAGCGAAACCGTATTAATAGGAAAATGAATCTTTTGCTGCATAAAAGGCCATAACTCGACCACAGATAATAGCAGGCTTCCGCCTAGTAAACTTCCAATTGCCAAAAATTTTTTAGTTGTCAGGTAAACTACTTCTTTCAAGTTAGAAATCGCCAAAGCTAAAAGCGCTGTAGTAGCTACTGTTAATACAGTATTAAAACGCCAAGGGAACTGTATCCTTTGGATTACATGGACTACCTCCCATACAGGTCTACTCAGAGGCAGCGTCATGAAAAGACTAATCATAGCAATAAAAATCCAATAATAACTTTCACGTCTGCAAGTTTCTATCGAATTAGTACGAGCAATAAGAAAACTGCACCAAGCTAATCCTCCCATGAGCAAGGTTAGAACTTCTAAATATCTCCAAAATGTCTCAAAACCATGAACAGCTGGACCCACAAATAGAAAATTTTTTTTAAAGTAGAATATTCCTTCCCTGATTGCACTCATAGAAATGTATTGCTGGGTAGTCATTGCTGGTAACCAATATATACCTGACAACCCGATCCCGAGAGCTATAGCCACGCTCATACGAATTAATGCTTTTTTTATTCTTCGCCTACCTGCTATAAATAATATGTAACCAATTGTAACAGGATAGAAAATTATAAATGTTGGCAGGTGAGTCATAATCAGCAAAGCAGAACCAACCGCAAATCCGACAATATTAAGTTTATGACCATTAATTAATTTCTGGCTGGAGTACAAAATTAAGGGCATCCACACAAAAGTCCAATATTCTGCAAAAGCAAAACGCTTTCTAAAGATCCACAGCTAGATGATACGGTAAGGCCATATAAAGAATGGAAGCAATAACTGCAGAATTCTGATTCGTAATATTTTTTAGCCAAATGTAAGCGGTAAGTCCAGATGCGACAAGAGCAAGTGAAGCCGATAAGCTAAGCTGATGCCAACCTTGGGTATCATTAGCAAATAAAGGGTGAAACAGACTAGAAAAGTAATAGGGAATCGGAGTATAGAAAAAAAAGGTCGGGCTTCCTAAACCAGCATTCATTTCCAAAAGCCAACGGGGATAAAGCTCGCCACTCCAGAATTGCTCGGAAAAATGCTTAGACCACTTCAAATGAAACATCACGAGGTCTTGAGCATCAAAGATCCCATAAGAAATTGCTGGGATAGTCAGGATTAACCCCATACCCGCAATTACAAGCATATGAAGTAAATCGATACGTTTTGCTTGAATTACTAACATGGCTGAATAAACTCCTGCTCTCCTGTTAACATCCGGTCTTATTCCCAATTAGAATAAACCTAAAGTAGACCGATCACGTAGATTCAGAAGTAAAAATTTAGTCCTCAACCTCGATGTTCTCGTTGCAAACTCGCCAGTACCAAGCGGATTTCGCCATAGCTATAGCTTTGTCCCAAATGTTCGTAAATGCTTTTGAGCGAGTTAGAACCAACGGCTTGAATAGCTTCCAAGATTGGCTGCTGACGCCCTGGGGAAACAAGCTGGTTTACGTCTACTGGCTTGTTCAGCTCCATCAACTGAGCCAGATGACCCATAATGGTGTTGGGATGTAGTTGGCGCTTTTGGGCAATCTCCTCGATATTCAGACCTTGCTGATACAACTCTAGAGTCAGAGAAAGGGTATCCGAGAAGCGAGGCAACCTGCTAGGCATCACCACATTCGGAGGTGAGTCGAGTCCTTGCTCTTGGCAATAAGCTTGGATTTGGGCAACAAACCGGGAGCCGTATTGGGCTAGTTTGTGACTGCCCACCCCAGAAATTTTGCCAAAATCGGTTAGGGTTTGGGGTTGCACTTGAGCCATAAGCCTCAAGCTGGAATCGGCAAAAACCACGTAGGGTGGGACGGACTGCTCGTCAGCGATCTGTTTACGTAGCGATCGCAATCTCTGAAACAGCATTTCCACCTCAGCCTTCGTCTTACCCCCGTCTTCTGGTAGGGGCGATTCATGTATCGCCACTACAGGTTTAGGCGGAACGGCGATAGAGACTGAACGCTGCCGCCGCATCACCTCCCAACTCAGGGCGTTGAGTTTCAGGATTGGATAACCATCGGTGGTTTGAGTAACTAAACCTTGATGCAAAAGCGATCGCCCTAGCACCCGCCATTCCTCTACACTTTTATCCTTACCAATGCTATAAGTAGAAAGATTGTGGTGTCCGTACTGCAAAACTTTCTGGTTTTTCGAGCCACGTAACACGTCAATGATGTGACTCATGCCGAACCGTTCCTGGCAACGCGCCACACACGAAAGAAACTTCATCGCCTCAATCGTCCAATCTTCCATTGGTTGGGGATAGAGGCAGTTGTCACAATTGCCGCAATTGCCCCCAAAACGCTCCCCAAAATAGCCGAGCACAATCGTGCGACGGCAGTCGGTACCTTCTCCATAGTCAATCACCTGACGCAACTGTTGACGCGCAATCCGCTGCTCTTGGGGATCAGGTTTTTGGTCAATTAAATACTCAAGCGTCTTGATGTCGCCGTAGCTGAAAAAGACTGTACAATGAGCCGGTTCCCCATCCCGTCCTGCCCGTCCAGATTCTTGGTAATAGCTTTCCAGGCTGCGGGGTAAGTCGTGGTGAATGACAAACCGCACATCCGGCTTATTGATGCCCATGCCAAAGGCGATTGTCGCCACCATTACTTTTACATCGTCACGAATGAAGCGGGTTTGATTCTCAGCTCGTTCTTCATCACTCAACCCCGCATGGTAGGGCAGCGCTGCAATTTTGTCTTCTTGCAGCTTGGATGTGATTTCATCTACTTTGCGGCGGCTGAGGCAATAGACAATTCCTGAACCTTCTGTCTTTCGGATCAGTTGCAACAGCTGGTTGTAGCTGTTTTTCTGTTTGGGTTGGACTTCGTAGTAAAGATTGGGGCGGTTGAAGCTGGCAAGGTGGATATTCGGTTGCGTCAAAGCCAGCTGTTGGATGATATCTTGACGCACGCGATCTGTCGCTGTGGCGGTCAGTGCTAAGGTGGGAACACCTGGGTAACGTTGACGCAATAACCGCAGTTGGCGGTACTCTGGGCGAAAGTCGTGCCCCCACTCGGAAACACAGTGGGCTTCGTCAATCGCAAAGGCACAGATGCCGATTTTCTCCTGCACCAAATCCAGAAAAGGCAGAAATCGTTCACTCAGCAAACGTTCTGGAGCAACGTAGAGCAGTTTGATTTTGCGCTCAAGAATGTCTTTCTCGCGATCGCGCACTGCCTTAACGTTGAGACTACTATTGAGAAATGTCGCTCCAATCCTATTAGCCCGTAGCGCTTCCACTTGGTCTTGCATCAAGGCTATCAGCGGCGACACCACCACCGTTAAGCCCGGTTTCAGCAATGCTGGCAGCTGAAAACACAAAGACTTTCCCCCACCAGTAGGCATGACAATCATCAAATCCCGATTCTGGAGCGCTTGTTCCACAATCTGCCGCTGTCCAGGGCGGAAGGTGTCGTAGCCGAAATAATGTTTTAGCGCCTGTTCTAGAGAGTGGAACTTGGTCATGACTGATTAGATTCTGAACCTGCTACCGGCCTATAGCCGCAGGAGCCCTAATTTACATAGTAGCTTCCACATGTCCGTCTGACTTCGTCTGGCTACGTACGTTTCAGTTTGCATACAACTCCCTCTACGCCTTGCCCATCACATGCTCGGATCGCCAGCAACACCTCCGAAGAGCAGATTGCTCATTCCACCCACGTTACACTCGCAACGCTATGGAACTTGCAATCAGCTTATGTGTTAATTTGGCTAGTCAAATTCCCACTTGCGTAGGCTACCACTGCCTGTTGCGGGGTGGTGCCACCGAACTTTAGTTACCGCTTTTAATATATATTAACCGACAGAGCTTTTTATGACTAACGTAGAATTGCTTCTATATTTATCTGATTTTCAATCCTAAAGAGAATTCATTAAATTATAATTTAAAAGATCTTAATATTTAGTTAAAGGATAAAAGTGTCCCTAGCGGTCACAAGTAAATCTGCACTCTTAGTGTGAATGCCAGCTTCGCTACTTTTAGGAGTTTCTCGTAACTAGCCCCTTAACTGTATGCCAGACTCCACTGCTCAAGCTACTATAAGCACCGATTCGGCATAAAATATAGGAAAGTTGATTAGGAAAGTCACTTATGCCGAAAGCAAGCTGGAATGGTGTTCTTTTAGCCGAGAGCGATCGCACTGAGGTCGTGGACAACAACCAATACTTCCCGCCTGATTCAATTAACCGGGAGTATTTCAAGGAAAGTGAATATCACACGACATGCCCGTGGAAAGGCGTTGCCAGTTACTACACCATTGAGGTGAATGATCAGGTGAACAAGGACGCGGCTTGGTACTATCCAACCGCCAAGGAGAAGGCTAAAAATATCGAGGGCTACGTCGCCTTCTGGAAGGGCGTCAAAGTCGAGCCATAGAGCTGGTAGAAGGGCAGTCTGTGCAAGTCGCCAACTGCCCTTTAATTATATTACCCCTGTTTGCAGCAATGTTGAGTTTAGGGAAAACAGCAAAATCACACATAATATAGACATATTTTATACATTGAAATCACTTAAATTAGACATAGTTGAATTATCTGCATGAAATAATAAGAATTGTAAAATGAAGGAAAGCAAAATCACCTGGTTAAACTTAAAAGGGTTGATAACTATTAGACGTTTTCCCACAAAACTTTTCGGACTGAGCAGGTGGTAGACGATAAAATTTTTGTAATTTCAGTTTTTTTAAAAGACTTTGAAGGATAATTCCTTTCCATCAGTCTTGAGGGCAGGCGATGCTCTCTATAATGACGCAAATATCCCTTCGAAGTTTCTAGATGTAGCAATATCTGTATATTTTCATCCAAGGCACAACTTGCTCGAGTTGCGAGGCTGGAATTTTCTTCTAAATTCTTACGTCGAAATCAGCTTATTTTAATTACTCGCAGAAAGTTGGAGCAAAAGGTTAAATTGACATCGGGTTTGGCATAGATAGGCAGGGCTGGATCATATTCATACTCCAGGCTAAACTTTGATTCACCTTTCCTAGGGTAGCTCTTTAAGTCATATTCATAGAACTAATTAATTACCTTTTTGCTGACTTTTAATGTTACTTGTTTTATTGCTTTTAATGTGTATTTTATACGGTACTTAATAAGTGTATCGAAGCAGGGTAAAAAAGAGCTTAACTTTAAATCTAGTTAAAATCTTTTTTAACGTTTTATTTATGAACAGCAAAGGAGAAAAGTAGGATGTTTTACTTGAATTATAACTATGTCCGGATCAGCAGCGTCAGCCAACCACCTAATTTCTCTACTTTTCCTTTCGTTCCTAACCTCTTCGCCAACGCTTCTATTAACAATGAGGGATATGTGGACTACGAGGGTTTAGTTGGTTCGCCGACGAATTATTTACCCCCATCTGCCATCTACAGCGGTAACGGCAGCAGTACGCCCACCACTCTCATCGACACAACCAGATATCAATTCACAGACAATACAGGTAAAACCAATAACAGTGCCATTTTATTTAGCCCTGAGCTAAACAACTCAAGAATGACGGTCTTGGCAGGTGCGGGTTATGACTTTGGGACAGCACAGGTAAATGCTTCAGGACCAACTGCCATCATTAGTGTTACCAACGGGTCTTCGATTAATACTGTCGCCTACAGTAGTACGCCATTTGTCCTCTCTGCTCTTGATCCTAATAAAAGTATTGAGGATCTTAGTAATCAATTAGCTATTGGCTCATTCGTCTCTGAACCCGGCATCAACAACCCCGGAACAATTGCTTATGTAGCTGGTAATAGCGATGGGACATCCGCCATTTACACCAAAAGTAGCAACGGTGCGATCGCAACAATCGCTAGCACTAGTGGCGACAGCCAGTTCAGCGACTTCCTCTTTGGTGGGTTGGATGTAGGTCGGGGCGAGGGACCTTTTGCCAAATACACTATCCCGGATATCAACGACACAGGAGCGGTAGTCTTCAATGCTGACCTGAAGGGCGGGGGCAAGGGCATCTTCGTTAGTGACGGCAGAAGTCTCAAAACTATTGTTGCCGAAACTACCTCAGGCCCCTATAGCTACTTAAGTGTACCCACCATCAACAACTCAGGTGTAGTGGCCTTCAATGCTGGTTTCACTACCGGAAAGGAAGCCATCTTCAAGAGCAGCAATGGGAATCTGACTACTATTGCTGACAATACTAGCGGCAGCATCTTTAAAGACTTTAAGTCAGACGTTGCCCTGAATCAGCAAGGAGATGTTACCTTCCTAGCTGATTTAAAAGATGGGAGCACCGCTATCTACACTTGGTCAGGTACAGGACTCCATAAGGTGATTGCGGTAGGCGATGCCCTCGATGGTTCGACAGTGACAAGTATATTTATTTCCCATAAAGGGCTAAATGCTAGCGGACAGATTGCTTTTGACGCTGTGCTGGCAAATGGTGGACAGGAAGTTTTCCGCGCCGATCCGGTATTCGCCCCGAACCTCAGCAGTGTCTCTTCATCCTCATCATTGGGTCTAGCGATCTTTTGTATCGTCGGCTACTACTGGAGTCGCCGCAAGCAGTACCAGGACGGTTTATAATAGCTGCCGTGTCTACTGTGTCACCAGAGTATTAAGCTCAAACACATTTAAATTACCTATTGAGGTGGGGTGTAGGGGTAAAGAACATATTCTCTCTTATGTTCTTCCCTACACCCCACACCCGTAACCTGCAACCCGCGCTGCCAGCGCCTTGACAATAATATCAACTCGTGCATCAGTAAGCCAGGATGCCAACGCTATCAGGATTGTAACGAGATCGAGGAGCTACCCATTAAGCTTGAGTTAGACGCTTTTTTAAGGTGTGAGTAATTCACAACATGTCAACATGCCTAACTCAAAACTCAGTAGAGAAGTTGCAGATAACGTATCTTCTAACTCAAAACTCGTCATGGGTGAGCCGTTGATTGAACTTAAGGGGATTTCTAAGTCGTTTGGTAGCAGTGTGATTTTGGATCAAATAGATCTGACAATCAACCGGGGAGAAGCACTTGCTATTGTTGGTCCTTCTGGAACCGGAAAATCAACAATCTTACAACTGATGGCGGGGTTGCTGGCTCCAGACTCCGGGGAGATTTATGTGCAAGGACAGCGGCGAGAGGGATTAATTGAGGATGGCGCAGACCCGATTAGAATTGGCATGGTGTTCCAGCAGTCGGCTTTATTTGATTCGTTAACGGTAGAGGAAAATGTCGGCTTTGTGCTTTATCAACACTCGAAACTGCGGCGATCGCAGATTCGAGATTTGGTGCATCACAGGCTGGAAATGGTGGGGTTGGCTAGCGCTGGCGATCGCTACCCCGGAGAGTTGTCGGGTGGAATGCGTAGGCGAGTCAGTTTTGCCCGTGCTATAATTTATGACCCCGACGACCCTAAAGACAAGCCAGAAGTTTTACTGTACGATGAACCCACTGCTGGTCTTGACCCGATTGCCTCGACGGTGATTGAGGATTTGATCCGCCAGTTGCAATGTACAGAAGGAATTTGTGGCACCTATGCGATCGTCACTCACCAGCAGAGTACAATCCACCGCACCGCTGACCGAATTTTGTTGCTCTATCAGGGCAAATTGCAGTGGGAGGGCACAGTAAGTGATATAGATACTACAGACAATCCCATGGCTCAACAATTCTTTAGTGGAAACGTGGAAGGACCGATCCACGTAATTGACGAAAACAGTTGACGGCTGAAAGCTAAATGGCAGGAGGGCAAAAAGATGCGAATGCTGGGCAACGCGCCACGAACACGCGCAGTTCGAGAAGGCTCCGTTGGTTTGTTGATCCTGCTGGGACTAGGTGTATTTGTGGTTCTAATACTGTGGTTACGCGGCATTACTTTCGGCAAGCGCAGCTACAAAATTATTGTGGAGTTTGGCGATGTTGGCGGGATCCAAAAGGGGGCAATGGTTCGGTATCGGGGCTTTAAGGTGGGCAAAATTTCCACCATCCGACCCGGACCAAATGGGGTTGAAGTCGATGTTGACATTACCCCAGCTGACCTGGTCATGCCCCGTGACGTAAGGGTTGAAGCTAACCAGTCAGGTCTGATTGGCGAAACGAATGTAGACATCACGCCTCAAAAGCCGCTACCAGCTGGGGTAGCTGTTGCTAAGCCACTTGACAAAAATTGTGATCCCAACCTGATCGTCTGTAATGGCTCCCATCTCCAAGGTCAGATTGGGGTTAGTGTTGATGAACTCATTCGCAGCACGACTGAGCTGGCTAATGCCTTCAATGACCGAGAGTTATTCGCTAACGTCAAAGCAGCGACAAAAAACACAGCGATTGCAGCAGAGTCAATAGGTCACCTGAGCCGTGACTTCGACAGTTTGGCGAAAGGTACGCAACAACAGCTGGGTACCTTTAATCAGACGGCAACTAAATTCGGTGCAACCGCTGACCAACTGCGTTTGACTGCCGCTCAGGGCAATCGTCTGATCACCAACCTCGACAGTCTGTTGACAACGAACCGAACTGCCCTAGTCACGACTGTGAACAACTTGAGTCAAACGAGCGGGCAACTTCGCGTTGCAGTGGCTCGTCTGACACCTACACTCAATCGCTTCACCCAGGGAAAATTGATCCAGAACTTAGAGACCCTGTCGGCAAATGCAGCCCAAGTGTCGGTTAATTTGCGCAAAGCCTCTAGTACCCTTAGTAATCCCAACAACACGGTCGTGCTGCAACAAACGCTGGACTCTGCCAGAGTGACGTTTCAGAACGCCCAGAAGATTACGTCTGACTTGGATGAGCTGACGGGTGACCCGAAAGTACGCCAAAATATCCGTAGACTGATCAATGGTTTGAGTGGCCTAGTGTCTTCAACGCAGGAGCTACAGCAGCAAGTTGACGTGGCTCAGAAGCTAGACTCCATGAAAGCTGAATTGAAAACGCCAAAGGCAGTCAGGACGCGGGAGGAATTCCCCCGCGCCCAAAAGTCCCCGCTAGCTGCTGCTCTGATTAAGTGGGAGAAGAAGCAGCGATGAGTTGGCATTAGTTCCAATCCTCTTCGTCGCCCTTGCTAGCTCGACCTTTATATACTGGCCCAGCAGTATGAATCTGGCGAGTTTTCTCGTAAAGAGCTGCTTCCGTAAAACCCCACAGTTGCATGACTTTGTCTAAGTCTGTCTGGATATCTGTCGCGCCAGGAAAGCCACGATAGCGAATTCGCAGCCGCGCCAGTTCCGCCAGGTTATAATCTGTCGGCTCCCCTGCCAACAGACTGCCAACAATCTGGCGATCGCGATTGTATTGGGGATGCTGCTGTTCTTTGTTTTCCGATGGTGGAGCCATAATTCGGTTGAGTTTTAGCCTTATACTAAACACGGCGTTTAGGAGTTTTTGGCATGATCCCAGAAGTAGAACCAGTCAAGTTGATGAAACAGGAAGTTGGTAAGGCCGCTGCCCTCCGCGTACAATCCGGTTCAATTGTAGGGCTAGGTACGGGTTCAACGACGGCGTATACGATTCAGTTCTTGGGTGAACGCCTAAAGTCTGGCCTCCTCAAAGATATCAAAGGTGTCCCCACATCATTTCAGGCAGAAGTCCTGGCGAAACAGTACGGCATACCTTTGACCACTCTGGATGCGATTGACCACATTGATATCGCCATTGATGGGGCGGATGAAGTTGATCCGCAAAAGAATTTGATCAAAGGCGGCGGTGCCGCTCATACCCGCGAGAAAATTGTGGATTACCTGGCAAACGAGTTTATTGTTGTGGTGGATAGCTCCAAAATTGTAGACCGATTGGGTTCGAGTTTCCGAGTTCCAGTGGAAGTGATACCGATGGCGCTCGCACCAGTGATGCGAGCAATTGAGAAACTAGGTGGCAAACCAGAACTGCGAATGGGCATCAAAAAAGCTGGGCCAGTTATCACTGACCAAGGTAACATGGTGGTTGATGTCAGGTTTGACACTATTGAAGACCCTGATGCTTTAGAGAAAACACTGAATAACATTCCCGGCACCCTGGAAAATGGCTTATTTGTGGGCGTCACGGATTTGGTTCTCGTGGGCGAAGTCCAGAATGGTCAGCCTGTTATACGAGAGATGTGATGAGGTACCGACGATTTGGGCGCACAGAGCTGCTGCTTCCAGTGTTTTCCTGCGGCGGTATGCGTTATCAGTTCAAGTGGCAGGACGTACCGGCAGAGGAAATTCCCTCGGACAACCAGCAGAATCTGGAAGCGACTATTCGACGGGCTATAGAAGTTGGGATCAATCACATTGAAACTGCTCGTGGTTATGGCACCTCTGAACTCCAACTGGGACGGATTCTGCCAAGCCTACCCCGTGACCAGTTGATTGTCCAGACCAAAGTTTCCCCAACTCAAGACGCTGAAGAATTTCAGCGCAATTTCGAGCTATCGCTGGCTAATTTGAAGCTAGACTACGTTGACCTGCTGGGGCTGCATGGGATTAATAACGCTGAATTATTGCATAACAGCGTCCGACCCGGTGGCTGTTTAGAGGTAGCTTTGAAGCTGCAAGCCCAAGGCAAAGTCAGATTTATTGGCTTTTCCACCCATGGGGCGACCGATATTATTGTGCAGACAATTCAAACCAATCAGTTTGACTATGTTAACCTGCATTGGTATTATATCAATCAATTCAACTGGCCTGCTATTGAAATCGCTGCTTTACGCCACGATATGGGGGTGTTTATCATCAGTCCAGCTGATAAAGGCGGGATGCTATACAAACCACCACAAAAGTTGGTGGAGCTTTGCGCCCCCCTCAGTCCGATGGTGTTTAATGACCTGTTCTGTTTGAGTCATCCCCAAGTACATACCCTCAGTGTTGGGGCGTCACGACCGCAGGATTTCGATGAACACCTGAAGACTTTGGAACTCTTGGATGATGCGTCTGAGATTTTGCCGCCAATTTTGTTACGGTTGGAGCTGGAAGCGATCGCCCAACTCGGAGAAGATTGGCTGAAAACCTGGCACATCGGTTTGCCGAAGCCCGAATCCACGCCGGGTAATCTGAATATACCAGTGATTTTGTGGCTGAGGAATCTGGCGATCGCCTACGACATGATCGACTACGCCAAAATGCGCTACAACTTGCTGGGTAACGGTAGTCACTGGTTTCCAGGCGCAACGGCAGATCAAGTACACCAACTAGATCTGCGGCAATGTCTGTTAAGCAGTCCCCACGCTGACAAAATTCCGGCTTTACTTGAACACGCCCATCAGCTGTTGGGTGGTCAAGCTGTCAACCGTCTGTCTTGCGCATGAACTCCTTTGGGCTGTACATGGCCATGGAAAGTACTAGTAACAAACAATTAGAGCATCCATACGTTATAGTTTTAATTCCAGTTTTTAATGACTGGGAAGCTTTAGAAAAGTTGCTTACCAGCTTGGACAACTCATTAGATGATAATTATATTCAAGCGTCCATTCTTGTTGTAGATGATGCATCAACTATACTTGCACCTGAGCATTTAATTAGCTCAAATTTAAAAGCTATAGAGCGAGTTACTACATTAGAATTGAAACGAAATTTTGGACATCAAAGAGCAATTGCGATAGGTTTGGCTTACATTGCAGCAAATTTAACCTCTAAAGTAGTTGTTGTCATGGATGGAGACGGAGAGGATGACCCTAAAGATGTTCCCAGATTAATCAATCGTTGTCAGTCAGAAGGTTATAAGAAAGTAATTTTCGCGAGAAGAACTAAACGCTCAGAAAATTCTATTTTTAAATCATTTTACTTTATCTATAAATTAATTTACAAAATTCTTACAGGTCATGAGATCCGCGTGGGAAATTTTAGTGTTATTCCTTATGACATTTTGTGCAGAGTTGTTGTCGTTTCAGAAATTTGGAATCACTATGCAGCTGGATTACTGAGGGCAAGGGTTCCCTACACAG
The DNA here is from genome assembly GCA_964250845.1 of uncultured bacterium. Lineage (GTDB taxonomy): Bacteria > Cyanobacteriota > Cyanobacteriia > Cyanobacteriales > Chroococcidiopsidaceae > CAXUIG01. The sequence goes on from CAXUIG010000012.1 coordinate 17,862, forward strand.
AAATTGCTACGAAGCGTGGCACTCGCCTAGTTGGACATTCCAAAATGAACTTCGTATCATTAGTAACACATGGTATAAGTTCAATTTCTGTATATTCAGATGTAGTTGGCATAAGATTATTAATAGTAATATCTTTAATTATATTGTTAATCATTTGTTTGCTGGTAGTTATTGTAGTTATTAAACTCTTCACTAATCTAGCAATTCCTGGTTGGACATCTTATATGGTTGGCATACTATGCTCAATTCTTCTGCAAGCTATTATGCTATCCATTGTCTTTGTTTTAATTGTTTTGAGTACAAGAAACAGTTATGGATTTATAATTAGCCAGAATTATCAATATTTTGTTTTGAGTATTAAAGAGATTTTTTCTAAGTCATGAAAAATCTCTTTAATAAAATATATCCCACGTATTTGCGATCGCGCCATGAGTGATGACAAACCCCCTAATCCACGACCTGGGAATGGCCGACACCTGATTAATAAGCTCTCAGGTATTCGAGCCGGAGCTTTTTGACGGAATCGTTATTGGCATCGCCAAAGGAATCGCGCCGGATTTCCTGTAATCCCAATTCCTGAAACTGGGCAAGTTCCTTGTCCGACAACGGCCAAGGCGGACCATCTGGTTCAGCGTTGTGAGTACGAACACGAGTAATTACTAATAACCTTCCTCCGTTAGCCACCAATTGTCCTATCGATTGGATGACTTTTGGTCGAACACCTAGCGGCAAGGCTTGGATGTTGCGTGATTCAACAACAAAGTCGAAGGCGCGATGCCATGCCGGAGGCATAGCGAACAAATCGGCGACAACGTAGGTCACAAACGAATCGGGGAATCGTTTCTGGCACCATGCAATCGCCGTGGGTGAAATGTCAAACGCCGTTACACGGAAGCCTCGTTGAGCCAAAGCTTCGGCATCATCCCCTAGCCCGCACCCAATTACTAGCGCCGAGCGACCGTCGCCCTGTGGTTTATAATGCTCCAGCCAGTCCTGTAGACAAGGGTGGGTTGTCAAATTCGCCCATGGGACTTGCTCTGAATGGCCATTTGCCTCAGTGTATAAGGTTTCAAACCATCCAGATGGATCTGATTGACGCAGCGATTCCGTCGCCAACAACTTGACCCTCTGTTGCATCGCTTCTGGTTGTTTCTCAAACATGGGTCGTGTTTCCTTGGTGCGCTTTGTGTCGTGCCAAATCTCAATATACTTATTCTGACATTGCATCAACTCCTGATTGGCACCGGCTTTCCTGAAGTTGGCTCCAAAGGGCTAATCAATAGTTCAAAAGGTTTCGTCGCTTGTGTAGGCGATCGCACCCCGAGCGAAACACGCTTGTCACGACTGCGCAACCCTCAGTAAGTCCATCTGTATGTCTCGTAAGAATTGCATGTTGTACAGGGCGTGCGCAGTCTTGTCTTGAGTCTTTGTAACCCCCCAACCTTCATTTTCCTCTCCATTCCTACATGAAGAAATTATACTTTCTTCAGGTAAAGACTGGAAGTACTGAAAACTCGTTGAGTATGACACAATCTGACTAATGTGCCCAGTTTTTGCGCTCTTGTTGACTTAGAAGCCCCACTATTGAGAATGAAAAGCAGGTTGATAAAAATTCAGAGGATAATGAGACATCAACTTCTGGTAGCCGCTCATGACTCAGCAGCTTTTCGACACGACGGAAGAAATCGTCACTGAGCTTGACATCAGCCATCTGATGATTGAGGACGATACGCCTGTGGACAACTTGCAATCTGAGAAGCAGCAACGGCTGTTAGTGGAACCGCTCTACAGTTCTAAAGCGCTGCCGTCGCCGTTTCTGGTGGCTGCGAATGTGGGACTCTTCTATAAACTCAAGGGTGATCCAGTTGTTCCCGATGCTATGCTCAGTCTAGGAGTGCAGTGCGCTGACGACTTCTCGAAGAAACAAAACCGCTCCTACTTTGTGTGGGAGTTTGGCAAGCTGCCAGAGGTCTGCGTTGAAATCGTCTCCAATCAGGAGGGCGACGAACTCACATTAAGCCGGAAGTCACAGCAGAAGGGAAAGACGACTGTCAAGAAAGACCTGTATGCTCAAATCCACATTCCTTACTACGTTGTGTTTGACCCTTTGAAGCAGATTCAAGGCCAAGATGACATGAATGAGGCGCTGTTGCGGGTGTGGTTGAATTCAGCAGGGCGCTATGTGGAGTTGACCCCACCTCAAGGAATCAGTGAGGTTGGGCAGTCGGTTTGGTTAGAAGAAGTAGGTTTGGGACTCACGCTCTGGTCAGGGCAGTTTGAGGAAGAAGTGACGCGGACATGGTTGCGAGTAGAGCGATCGCGCTGGGCAAATCATTCCGACTGGAGCGGAACGAGCAGACCGCCTCGCTGAACGGCTGCGGGAAATGGGAGTCAACCCGGACGAAATCTAGTGTTAGGCTGAGACAGATATAAATCTGAATTGCCCTACCTTGCTTAGAGTAAGGCTTTTGTCATTTTGAACAGAGATACAAACTTACAGAGTTTGCAAGTTTGCAGCTAACAAACTCCATGACCTCGTGACATCGGCAGCGCATGACGTTGCCCAGCACGGCGACGGGGGCTTGAAGCTCCGCAAAGGCTTTGTCTGCGCTTGTGGCTCTTTACGTCTTACGCAGGACAAAATTTCTCATTATTTTTATTTTATCCAATTTTTTTGCCATATTTATTTGAATTTTGTCATTAATTTTTGATTTTTTTATTGACAAAATTATAAATATTAGCTAAGCTATGAAAAACTAAAACCCTGTGATTTTAAACTTGAAACACTAATAATTTTATTCAAATTCACAAAATTAAAGATATGTTTAATTAAAGCATAAAGTTTGAAATAAAAACGATTGAATTAATATGCTGCGAAGAGCTGTTGAAACAAAAAAAAAATTTACTAAAGGCTATATTTTGGCTTCTAGCTATACTGCTCGGTGTTTGTCAGGGTTGGGTAAATCGTTACAATCTATCCACAGATGATGCAATTTCTTACCTAGACATTGGTGATGCCTACTTACGGGGTGAATGGAACGTAGCGCTCAATGCATATTGGAGTCCTCTCTATTCCTGGCTACTGGGTCTAACTCTATCTGTTTTAAAACCTTCAACCTACTGGGAGTTTCCCTTAGTTAAATTTGTTAACTTCCTGATTTACCTGTTCGCTTTGGTTGGCTTTGAATTTTTTCTAAGTGAACTGATATTATACTACAGGACAAAAATATCTCCAGGTCCAAACAACTCTTTGAGCATACCCAAATGGGTATGGTTAGTATCCGGTTACACCCTGTTTATGTGGTCTTCCCTAATCTGGACAGGTATCTATAGCGATACTCCAGATATGTGTACTGCTGCACTAGTATACTTGGCTTCTGGGATAGTGCTGCGTATATCCACACGGTCAGAAAGCTGGTTCAACTTCATTATGCTGGGAGTAGTTCTTGGATTTGCTTATCTATCCAAGGCAGCCATGTTTCCGATATCTTTTGCCTTTTTAGCCGTTGGCGTGTTTTCAGTCCGCAATCTCCGACGCGCATTACCACGAGCATTAGTTGCACTATTAGTTTTTTTAATGGTGGCAACTCCTTTTATTGCAGCACTTTCTACAGCGAAAGGACGCTTAACTTTTGGCGACACTGGAAAGTTAAATTACGCCTGGTTAGTCACCGGCGGGGTTACGCCTTATAGGTTTTGGGAGGGTAAGGAACCTGGTAGTGGTACACCCAAACATCCACCTAGAAAAATTTTTGATAATCCTGAACTTTTTGAATTTGGCACTCCTGTAGGCGGTACATACCCTCCTTGGTATGACCCCTCTTACTGGTATGAAGGGCTTACAGTTAAATTTAATCTCAAAAGGCAGATAAAGATTTTAGTAAATAACACATTTTTTTACTACAAGCACTTTCTTGGTAGTTTAGTTTTTGGTTACTTAATACTTGTTTGCGTGGGCGGCAGGTTTTGGCTCTCAGTAAAGGACTTAATAGCAAATTGGCGGTTACTCATTCTGGCAGCAGCAGGCTTAGGTGTTTACGCCATAGGAGCTGACATGCAATTAGCGTTTACAGATACGCAGCCAAGTACAAGGTACATTGCTCCTTTCATTGTGCTGTTATTTGCTGGAGTCTTTTCAAGTGTGCGGCTGCCTGATTCTCAAGAGTTGAGACGATTGATAGTAGCTATGACTATTATTGCCTTTGTAGTAGGCGGCGGCAAGCTTGCTTACCAGAGTGCAGTTGCCAAAGAATTTGAGTCTGGATTGAGAATACCAGAGCACCATATTCACCAGCATATTCAGTGGCAGGTTGCTCAGAGTTTGAATAAGTTAGGAGTTCAGCCTGGAGAAAAAGTTGCAATCCTGGGAGAATATTTTTTTCCTAATTATTATTGGGCTAGATTAGCACGAATCAAGATTGTCGCTGAGATTCGGGATGAACAAAGTTTCTGGGAGAAAAATGCTGATGTAAGGTTCGAGGTTCTCAAAACTCTAGAGAGGACTGGAGCCAAGGTTATTGTACAGAGACCTGGGTTAAAGATACCAGATTCTGCCTATGCAAGCGGTTGGAAACAAGTTGGCGATACGGGCTACTATGTCTATTTTTTTGGCAAGTAAGGGATTTGATTTTTTTCTTGCTACTATTTTTCTAGTTTCCAGAGGGAGGCTTTGGCTTTGTAACCAGGCTCTATTTCGTGCTTCCATCCATAATCCCACTCATGAACAAGCTTTATCTTACAATTGTGTCTCTCAAGACTATCTTGCATATCAGGAGTCTTAGGTAAAGAGAGCTGATTGTGAGTCTCATCGAACTTATATAAAAAAATCTCACTAAAACCATCAGGAATATTGAAGATATTTGGCTGACAGCGGCGCTCTCCATTGAGCAACGGTTCCCTACACAGAAATTGCTACGAAGCGTGGCACTCGCCTAGTTGGACATTCCAATGTCATGCAGTAGTCTAAACTCCAGTAATCTAGCAATTCCTGGTTGGACATTTTATCGGGTTGGTATACTATGCTCAATTCTTCTGCAGGCTATTAATTCTTTTAGCTTAATATAAAATTTACATAAGTTCAAAAAATATGAAGTTTATATGAAGATAGGCAGCTCTGACGCTAACTAAAAAAAGCTATTAGGTATACTAAGTAAAAAACTGCAGAAAAGTAGGCGGATTAGCTAATATGTTTGTTGTTTAAATTCCTACTTTTTCCTGTCAAGGCGAAATAGTCATAAGTCTGAAAGAAGTGTTTACAACTGGATCGGGAAATGGCAGCTAACCAAGGAACTAATAATAAACTTTTAGCTGTACGTGTGAGAAGCGATAATGCTTTTATAGCTTTGTTAGTCTTAGCCTTCCTATCTTTTGGTTTCATCGGTATTGTGAACCATGAAATGTGGCTAGATGAACTACAAGCGTGGGTCATTGCTAGAGATAGTTCGTCGGTCATTGACCTCTTCAAAAACTTGAGATACGAAGGACATCCTGCACTCTGGCATATAGGTCTGTACTTAATTAGTAGGTTCACCCATGATCCGTTTTTTATGCAGGTTTTTCATCTACTTCTTGCTACGATTTCCATATATATATTCGCCAGAAGTTCGCCTTTTACAAGGTTGCAAAAAGTAATATTTTCTTTCGGTTACTTTCCTGCTTATGAATATGGGATTATTAGTAGAAACTATGCACTAGGAGTACTACTGTTTTTTTGTTTTTGCGCCTTATTCAGAATACGGAAAAAAAGCTATTTTTTGCTATCTTGTATTTTGTTTTTTTTAGCAAACACTAATGTTTATGGTTTAATTATTGCTATTTCATTGGGAATGACGTTGATATTCGAATGTCTTTTTTCTGAAGAAATGATGATAATAGCAACGTCAAGAAAATGGAATTTAATCATTAGCGTTTTTGTAGTTTTTTCGGGTATTGTGATTTCAATTTTTCAAATAATTCCGCCCTCTGATTCTAGTTTTGCAGCAGGTTGGAGAACAAATTTCAATATAAATCACCTGGGAGAAGTACTCTTAACCATCGTAAGAAGTTACATTCCAATACCGAATTTTTTCACCTATCAATTTTGGAACACTAACATATTTACAGTTGGAAAAATAGCAAGTAGGTTAAGCGTAGTATTTTCATTAGGACTGCTGACCTTTGGATTGATATTATTCGCCCGAACACCAGTTGTATTTTTCTTGTATATAACTGGAAACTTGGGGATTTTATTATTCACGTATGTTAAAGTTCTGGGTTGGTCGAGACATTGGGGACACTTATTTATATTATTTATTGCATGTTTATGGATTTCAAATTATTACTCTAATTCCGAGATGTTTAGCGATTATAATAAAAGTTATCTTTCAACTTTTTCTAGGGCTAAAAGCAAGATAAATAGGTTGGTTATTAGGTATAAGAATAAAGTTATTATGGCGATTCTCTACACTCATCTAGCTGCTGGAATTTTCGCATTTACCATGGATTTATATAATCCATTCTCTGAAACTAAAGAAGTGGCTAATTTTATTCATAACCACCGAATGGAGGATATTTTAATTGTTGGAGATATAGATTACTACAATTATGTAGGACCTCCGCTATCGGCCTATCTTAATAAAAAGGTTTACTATTTAGGAAGCCAAAAAGCTGGTTGGGGTAGCTTTATAGTTTGGAACAATAAAAGGGCACATACAAGTATACAAGAAGTATACACATTTTTTGAGCAAATAGATAAAACTATAACAGTAAAAAATCCAGAGGTATTGCTAGTTTTGCAACATCAGCTACAGAATTGTAGTTTTGAAAAAAAAGACCGAGCATTAGAGGGCTCGCAGTTGAAATTTGAAATTTATTGTTTCGAATTTAAAAACCTATATTTTTCTGAAGTATCAGAGTTTAATAAAAATATTATTTTTGACGAAAATCCAGGTTTCTATTTGTATCTGGTTCGGCACAAGCAAAAGAGTTGAAGGTTAGGAAAATGAAGCGATCGCCCGCTTGGGAGAAGATCGCGTCAAAACCTGGCAGATCGGTTTGCACAAGTTCGACTAGATGCCCGGTGGTCTGAATATCCCCGGAATTTTGTAGCTGAGGAATCACTAGTCAGCTCATCTTCACACAAGCTTTACACAAGCTTCACATAAGCTCAGCTTTGATGAATTTTATCTGAAGATAAATAATTATGCTCCTAATTAAAAAATAGTAGAGAGATAATATTACTGAAACTTTACCCTAAATTCAAGTTCTGATGGACACAGCTAACCCGATTTACATTTTAGGTGCAGGGCCTGCAGGTCTGGCAGCAGCTTACACGCTTACGAAGCTGGGCCATTCGGTGGTGGTGGTTGAGAGAGACTCAAGAGTAGGTGGATTAGCTAAGAGCATTAAGTATCAGGGTTTTATCCTTGATTTCGGGCCCCACCGCTTTTTCACCAAACTAGCACCAGTGCTAAAACTCTGGGATGAAGTGCTGGGTGAAGATCAAGTAACAGTGAATCGTCTGACACGTATTTACTATGGTGGTAAATACTTTAGCTATCCGCTCAAAGCGGCTGAAGCTCTACTAGCTCTTGGTCCAGTCGAGAGTGCTAACATTTTAGTCTCTTACATCAAAGCTCAGTTGTTTCCCAATCGTAGTCCTAAAAACTTTGCTGAGTGGGTAACAGGCAAGTTTGGCAAGCGGCTATTTGAAATATTTTTTCAAGCTTATACAGAAAAGCTCTGGGGTATCCCTTGTACAGAAATTAGTGCCGATTGGGCGGCGCAACGGATTAAGGGTTTGTCTCTGCTCAAAGCAGTTCGTAACGCTATCTTGGGCAACGATGGCAAAGTCAAGACGTTGATCGATCAATTTCAGTTCCCTCGCTTAGGCTCAGGGCAACTGTATGAAAAAATCAGGGAATACCTGGAAAGCAATGGGCAAACTGTGCTGCTGAATACAGAAGTTGTGCAGGTACATCATCAAAACTCTCAAGTTACCCAAGTTACCCTAAGAAATCAGCAGACGGGCGAGTCGGAAACAGTCAACTGCGGTGGTGTAATTTCTTCAATTCCGATTAGTTTTTTAGTGCAGCAAATCACCTCGCCTCCGCCGCAAGCAGTTATAACAGCTGCCAAATCCCTCAAGTTTAGGAATACAATTCTTGTTTATTTAATCGTAGAGGGTAATCAGTTATTCCCAGATAACTGGCTTTATATTAATGAACCTAGCGTGCAGTTAGGGCGAGTCACCAACTTTGCTAACTGGTCTAGCGACCTGCTGCCGAACCGAAATCAAACACCTTTGTGCTGTGAATACTGGTGCAACTTCGATCAACCAATGTGGCAGCAGCCTGAAGCAGAGCTTCTCGCGCAAGCAGAACTTGAACTCCGGCAAATTGGACTATTGCATGATGAGAAAGTTTCTGCGGGATTTGTTGTCCGCTTACCCCGAACCTACCCAATTTATGCCGGGAACTATAAAACAGCTTTAGCTGAAATTCAAGGCTATCTCAAGCAATTTCAAAACTTGCAACTGGTGGGGAGATATGGTGCCTTCAAATACAACAACCAGGACCACAGCTTATTAATGGGAGTTCTAGCGGCTGAGAATGTCTCCATGCCTGGTAAGCATGACCTGTGGTCAGTGAATTCTGATACTGAATATCATGAAGAGGCTAATGCTAATGCTACTACTACAGCTGCTAAACCTGCTAGAGCCTCTCGGCGACCAAAGCCAATCACTGCATTGCAACAGTTTGTCAGCTATCTGTTCACGGGTGGGGCGGCTACGATCGTTGACGTTCTGGTGTTTTCAATCCTGACCAAATCAGGCTTATGGTACGTCTATGCCCTGTGCATCAGCTATTTTCTTGGCTTAACCACGAACTTCTGGCTCAGTCGCCGCTTTGTCTTTGGCATCTACTGGAAGAACTGGCTGATCCAATACGCTGTCTTTACCACAGTTGCTCTCAACAGCTTGCTTGCCAACTTAGGGCTTTTGCAACTCTTGATTAATGATTTGCACTGGGATGCCACTGCCGCCCGTCTAGCTAGTGCCGCCTGTGTTGCTCTCCTTAGCTTTACAGGTCATAAGTTATATTCCTTTGGCTCTAATAACCAGATCCTTAGTGGAGCAAATGACGCTCAAGGTTAAGCCTGAACAACTGCCCCGAGCAGAGGCAAGGCCGCTTGTTTAGTTGTCCACCAGGAGTTGCTACAAAACCAGGTGCTCCTGATGCTGCACTTTTTCCAAATCAGAACCAGAAAATTCTAAATTTGTGTAAAGTTTTGCGGAATTCATGCACCATCACCTGATTAGTCAGTAAAGGTTCAAAAGTTAGGTTTGGCTAAAAAATAGTATGGTTGACTTTAATTATAACTACACGCGGATCAGCAGCGAAAGCGTCCCTGGTTTCCCTACAGATCCCGCCGCTTTTGCCAATCCCGGCTCCCTCGTGCCTAACGTCTTTGCCAACGCTTCCATCAACAATAAGGGAGATGTGAACTATGAAGGTTTCGTTGGTTACTCGACGAATCATTTACCTCCGTCTACCATCTATAGCGGTGACTCTCAAGGTTCACCTACTCCTCTAATCAACACAAGCAAATATCAACTTACTGACAATACTGGTAAAACCTACGACAGTAGCATTTTCTTTAACTCTTCTAGCAACGACTCAGGAACAACGGTCTTTGCGAGTTCCGCATATAACTTTGGTACACCAGAGGCAACTGGGTCGGGACCATCTGCCATCATCAGTGTTACTAACGGTTCAATTAATACCGTCGCCTACCAGAGTACTCCCTTTGTTACAGTTCCTTTTAATCCTAATGTTAGTCTTGATAACCCTGCTAATGATCTCGCTACTGGCTCATTTGTTTCTGCTGCTGGCATCAACAACCGGGGAACAATTACTTATATAGCTGGTAATAGCGATGGGACATCTAACTTGTACGCCAAAAATAGCAGCGGGGCGATTACCACCATTGCTAGCACCACTGGCAACAGCAACTTAAGTGACTTCTACCTTGGCGGCTTAGATGTGGATCGGGGTGAGGGACCCTTTGCCAAATACACTTTACCCTCGATCAACGATAAGGGAGCGGTAGCCTTCAATGCTGACTTGAAGGGGGGAGGCAAGGGCATCTTCATTGGTGATGGCAGCAGTCTCAATACTGTTGTCGCCCAAACTACCCAAGGCCCCTTTAGCTACTTGAGTGCACCCTCTCTCAACAATAACGATACAGTAGCCTTCAATGCTGGTTTAACTACAGGGGGAGGAGCCATCCTCGAGAGTACTGACGGCAAGCTCACCACCATTGCCGACACTAGTAGCAGCAGCATATTTAAAGACTTTAAGTCGGACGTTGCCCTCAATCAGCAAGGAGATGTGGCTTTCCTTGCTGATTTAAATGATGGTAGCACCGCTATCTACACCAAATCAGCTTTAGGACTCAAGAAAGTGATTTCTGTAGGCGATTCTCTCGATGGTTCCATCGTGACAAGTCTGTTTATTTCCCATAAAGGGCTAAATGATGACGGACAGATTGCTTTTGACGCCGTGTTGGCAAATGGTGGACTGGAAGTCTTTCGCGCCGAGCCGGTAGCTGTGCCTGCGCCTAGCAGCATTTCATTCTTGGCTATAGGCATGATCTGCATGATTTGCTATCGCTGGCGTCGTCACAGGTAACCGTTCAGGGAGGTTTAATGATCAAGCCTGCTAGTGAATCATTCGACCCAGTTGCTACTGAATATGACTTTATGGCTACTTTGTGTAGCCGTAATCAGTTTTTTCTGGCAAATTTATCGACCTGTAAGCGTGCTGCTCTTGACATTGGTTGTGGATCGGGCGTCCTGAGCTTTGACCTAGCTAAACATTATGAAGCAGTAGTTGGCATTGATATTGCCCAAGAAATGTTAGCGATCGCGAACGTCAAAAGGCAGGCTTCAAACATTGAATACATCTGTATGGATGCTAATCAGCTAGCTCTAGACAGTAAATTTGACTTGATTACCAGTCGAGCTACCCTTCATCATCTGCATGACCTTCCCTTGACGCTTCAAACTCTGAAGGATTTATTAAACCCAAGAGGCAAGCTCGTGCTGCTAGATAATGTTTCTGAAGTCGAAACTCCCGCTACAATTGGTTACATTGTCGGCGCAGTGAGAGATATTTTACCAGATTGCATCACCTACGGTCTGCCCAATGCTTTAAGACTTTTCAAGTTCAGAACCTCTGAATCATGGCTAGGACATCTAGCTTCAGACCGATACCTAGGCGAACAGCAATTCAAAGCAGTTTATGGTCATTACTTACCCAATTGTTCGTTTGCCCGATTAGGTTGTTTTATGGGAGTTACCTGGGAGCATCCGTGAGTAGTGTGTACAATCAATCACTTTGAGCACGCTAACATCCCCTCGCTTCTCGGCTGCCGAGTAGAGCAAGGGTTTCTTCGAGTTTTCGTGATTTTGCCATATATGAATCTGGGGCATACTTCCTGACAAACAGACTCAACGGATTGAATCCCTTATCAGTATATGCGTACTAGTAGATAGTAAGCACTGTGGCGATCGCACCCTTTTCGGGGGGGAAGGGTTGTTGTGTAACTTGCGCTATATTCGCTATATTATTGTTACCCTCCATAAGACCACTTGTAGTCTTGTGCTCAAAGTAGCCAGTCACTTCACCAAACCAGCGGCAGAGAGTGCCAATCTTTTTTTTAATTGCTTGTTGTGCAGGCACACCCGCTGGCCGGGGAAATTCACCGGATGTGGCCAAAAATTATCGTCTATAATCGTAAAAATGAATCTAAATAAAACAAATAATATTATTTTAAATTTACTTTATTTGCTAATATTTGGTTTTTTGATAGCTATTATTTTATTTAATTCATTACATAGATATCTTGACCCTGATGAATTAGAAGCCATTCATTCATCATGGAAACTTCTTCAAGGGGAAAAAATATATGTTGATTTTTTTCAACACCATCATCCCTTACTTTATTATTCGTTGATTCCTGTAATAGCCTTATTAGGAGAAAATACATTTACTATTATTGCCATACGAATAATAGTTTTTTGTTTACTACTATTGATATTTGTTACTACTTACTACCTAGGGCTAAAGATATTTAATAAAGAAACAGGCATTATTAGTTTAGTCTTGTTATCTACTACAATAATTTTTATTAATAAAGCAATTGAAATTAGACCCGATGTGCCTCAAACGTTATTTGGTCTGATCTCAGTGTTGTTGTTGTTGATTTTTTTTGAGAATAAGCAAATACATAATTTGATATTAAGTTCCCTTTGTTTAAGTGTTTCATTTTTATTTTTACAAAAAACACTTTTTTTAATTTTACTAATCTCAATTATTTTATTGATTAATCTCTTTAATAAAAGAATAGCTTGGCGTGACGTATTTGTATATTATCTGGTATTTATTTTATGTCTGATGCCTTACTTTTTTTATCTAATTTATAATAATTACTTAAGTACTTACTTTGTTCTAAACTGGACTTTTAATACTAAGTTTTTATATCATTTCAGCCCTACTTATTTTCTAAAAGATAGTTACAGGAGCAATAGCTTTCTTTGGTTTTTTTATATCTTAGGATTGTTTTTTTTCCTGAAACCTCCTAATCAAAAACAACTTGGTTTTATTTCTTTGGGTTTGTTAATTTCTGTCGTTTTCGTGCGTGTAGCCTTTCAACAATATTTTATGACATCAATTCCTTTAATTGCGATTTTATCAGCAAATGCTATAAATTCTATATTCAAGGAATATAAATTCATGAAGTTTATAGTAGTAGTTTTATCAATTGTTCTTCCATTGAATGTAATAATTTTTCCTGTTTTTCATCCTAGTTACTATATTAGTAATAGCGAACAAATAAAAAAAATTGATTATGTTTTAACTATTAGTCAACCTAATGATTTCGTGTATGATGGTGATAATAAGTTTAATGTCTTTAGAAAAGATATTGACTATTTTTGGTTTTCTTTGTTTCCCCAGGGGGGATTAGAAACATATAAGACGATGGCGGATTATAAGTATGATATTTATGAACTAATTGACAAAAAAAAGCCCAAGATTATATCAAAAATTTTAATTAATAATATGAATGATACTAGAATTAGTAATCATTATATCAAATCTGATAAATATAAAGATTTGTTTATCAGAAAAAGTCTTGAAGACCATAGCTAGGTCTGAGTTTCTCAAAGCTATAGAAAATAATTATTTGGCATTATAACCTGTAACGCTTTTAATTTTAAAATTGAGACCGCTGCTAAAGCGGTTGTTGTGCAGGCACACCAGCTGGACGGGGAAATTCCGCTGGTGTAGAAGCGACTTTCCGTAGATACAGGCAGTGACGGATGCTATTACTCAGCGGAGTTGTAAATCCCTCAATTGACTCGATAACGCCGCCCAGCTGCTCAACAGCGCTTTGGAGGACTTCTGCCTCACCATCTGTCCAATGACCCCGATAGAGTACCGCTAAACCACCGTTTTTCAGTAATGGCAGGGTATATTCCGCACAGACGGATGCTGAGCCCACAGCTCGGATTAGAGCGACGTCGTAAGTTTGCCGGTGGTGAGGCAGCCTTCCTACTTCTTCAGCTCTGCCGAGTACAGTTGTGGCATTCTGAATACCCAGCTCGGCTAGTAAGGTATTCAGAAAAGTAATTTTCTTGCGGGTTGAATCGAGTAGAGTAATCCAGTTGCTAAGTGCAATTGCCACTGGAATCCCCGGAAATCCTGCCCCTGTTCCGATGTCAATAATGCGCTGTGTAGGCTGTCCAGACACGACATCTTGTAGAGACGCAACCTCTGCTACAACATTAGATGCCAACAGTGGTGCAATTCCCCGCAAAGAATCCCAAAGGTGTTTTTCCCAAAATTCCAAGGGGTCGGTGATGCGAGTTAAATTCAACTGGCGGTTGCCCAAGAGTATGAGTTCATAAAGCCGCTGGAATTGACATTGCTTTTGGGCACTGGGTTGCCAATTCAGGGTTTGCTGCCACAGGTCAGCCATCTCAGGCAACAGAGGTTTGTCGGTCTCATCCATCGTTTCAAGCCACAGATTGGGGTGCGGCAGCGGGGGCAGGGCGCAGTTCACCGTGATTGAGCGTCCAACATTGGTCGGCGATCGCCAACAACTCCCCAGCGTCGTGAGTCACCACCAACAGCGTCCAATCGTTTTTGAGTTTCGCCAATAAACTCACCAGCTGCCGACGCATCGACCAGTCTAACCCAGCTGTTGGCTCATCTAACAGCAGCAAATGGGGCTGGCGGATCAACTGCACCGCCAAAGACAAACGGCGCTGCTGACCCCCACTCAAAGCTTGGGGTGCCGTGTGCAAAGGTAAATGGTCTAGCGCCACTTCTTGCAGAGCCTGCTTAACTCGCTCAGACCCTAACTCTGGATGTCCTAAGCGCAATTCTTCTAAAATTGTGCCGCCACAGAAATGTCGCTCTGGAAACTGAAATACCAACCCGGCCAACTGTTGCAGGTGTTCGGCAGTAAGTTCTTGCTCGCGCCATAACACCTTGCCCGCTGTTGCTTCGGCTAGCCCAGACAAAATTTCTAGTAGCGTACTTTTGCCAGAGCCACTCTGCCCAACAATTAGCCCCAGCCGCTGCGGTGCTAATTCGAGGTTGATAGATTTTAGAATGGCTGTGGGGCTAGCTGGAGGGTGATAAACCAGGTTTCTGAGATAGAGCATCCGTTAACAGTACCAGAAAAAGTCTGCCCTTATTCTGGCATTGTTAAGCTGAGCAACTAGACGCCACTTTCTCACCGAACCTGGCAGCGGCATCATAGTCAAGAAAAGGCAGTGGGGCAGGGTGTCAAAAGGGCGCAATTCTTCTGAGGACAAATATGATAGATCGGTTTCCCGCTTCTAGACAGATGTTTGGTGCGACCGAAAGGCGTGCGCTTTGCGCGATCGCCAGTGCAATACTCACACTTAGCCTTTGGGTTAGACCAACTCTGGCTAAAGATCCCTTTCGCTCCACCAATCAGCACCAGATTGGCGACCAAACCGAAGCTGCTTTCAAAGCCATCTTCAAGGACGGAAACTACACAGCCGCAAAAAGTTACCTCCAACAAGCGGAATCGAGTGATCCCAAAGAGCCTTTAGTCTATGCGATGGACGCATCCTTAGCCTATGCAAACAAGGAAGTGTCACTGAGTTCATACAGCAAAAAAACCCTGGAGGCTGCCCAGCAGCTGACGGCTACTGACCCGTTACGCGGGAATATCTACATTGCTGTGGGTCATTTCTTACAAGGTGCGACTGTCATTGCTCGTGAGGGTACCATGAGGGGAACGCCCCAAGCCTTAACTGAGATCCGGCAGGTCTACGAATATTTAGACAAGGCAGAAGCAATTTCCTCCACTGATCCAGAACTGAACTTAGTCCGGGGCTACATGGACTTAGTGCTCGCGGTCAGTATGCCTTTTTCTAGCCCAGAGCAGGCGATTGAACGGTTAGAAAAATATGCCAGTCCCCGGTATTTAGCTGACCGTGGTCTTGCGATTGGCTATCGGGATTTAGGCCAGTACCCCAAAGCGCTGGAATCTGTGGATCGTGCCCTGAAAGCTACACCCGGCAACCCAGAGTTGTTCTATCTCAAAGCTCAAATTCTCGTAAAACAGGGTGAGAGCCAAAAAAACCCTGCTTTGTTCCGGGAGGCGCTCAAGAATTTCGACGAAGCAATAAAACCGGAGAAGAAAGCCCAACTCCCAGCTGGTTTAGTCACACAAATTGAGCGGGAGCGCAGAAGAGACGCCAAGCGCCTTGGTAATCCAAGATAAATTCGTATTAAAATTGGTAGAAACGGGAATGCAGGTACACTTTAGCGAGTTTAACCCTTTTGATCTGTGGATCTGGCTGGAATTCAGCACGGTTCCTTCTAATTTGGAAAAGCGGTATGTCGAGGAGGCGTTCAACTCCTGGTTTTACCTTGGCAAATTGGGGGGATTCAATGCTGAAAATATCCAAGTTCAGGAAGTGGGGCTTGATATCAGCTACATGAATTATGACGAACAAACCGCCGAAAACAGCTTGATGGCAGTCATGCACAACATGGGTGAATTTGAGTATGAGGGTACGTGGGCGCGTTGCTGGTTTGACTTGGGAACGAGTGATGCGATCGCCCTCGATATTTTGATCAATGCCCTTAAACGGCTGAGTCAGGAATACGTCAACATTGAACGCCTGATTATTGGCGGTGAGTTGGAAGACTGGTCAGTTGAGGATAGCGAGAGTCGGCCCCAATCTATTTACGATCAGAATTAGGGATAAGTATGCACAAACAAGGTGAAATTCGGGTTTTGGCCTTGGGGCTGGTTCGGGATGGCGAACGCATTTTTATTTCCGAAGGCTACGATCCAGTTAAGCAAAAAACCTTTTATCGGGCGATGGGCGGCGGTGTTGACTTCGGTGAAACCAGCCTCTTCGCCCTAGAAAGAGAATTTTTTGAAGAAATTCAGGCAGAATTAACAAATATTCGCTATCTGGGCTGTCTGGAGAACCTGTTTATGTTCAACGGTCAGCCCGGTCACGAGATCCTTCAAGTTTATCAATGTGATTTTGTTGACCCAAAGTTTTATCAACTAGAAGATCTGGTCTTTGCTGAGGGAGAGCGGAAAAAAAAGGCACTGTGGGTAGAAATTAACCGTTTCAAGTCTGGAGAATTACTGATAGTGCCACAGCAGTTTTTGGATTACATATAAAGAAGTCAGGAGAAATTCTTTATTCTCGCCTATGGCGTTGGTGTAGCGTTTGGCTGTGGAAGCTGCAACTTTTCCAACAGCATCTGACGCTGTGCCTGGTTTCGGGCGTCTATTGCTTCTCGGTAGTCCGGCTTGAATCGCACCGCCTTGTCATCAGACGCGATCGCGTCTTCGTATCGTTTCAAGTTGTAGAGCGCATTGCCTCGGCTGTACCAAGCTTCGTAATAATCTGGCTTGTATCTCACAGCTCTGTTATAAGAGACAATCGCATCAGAGTATCGCTTCAAATTGTAGAGCGCATTGCCCCGGTTATACCAGATTTGAGCGTCATTCCGCTTAAATTTAAGCGCTTTATCATAGGAATCAATTGCTTCTTCGTAGCGTTGCAATTGATGGAGTGACCAGCCGAGGCTGTACCAAGCCTGGTAGTAGTCTGGCTGATATTGAACGGCTTTGTTAAACGAGTCAATCGCTTCTGGATAGCGTTGCAACTTCAGGAGTGCATTGCCCCGGCTGTACCAAGCCTGGTAGTAGTCTGGCTTGAATTGCACCGCTTTGTCATAAGAGCCAATGGCGTCTTGGTAGCGTTGCAAGTTAATCAGCGCATTGCCCCGGTTGTACCAAGCTTGGTCGTAGTCTGGCTTGAATTGCACCGCTTTGTCATAAGCCGCGATCGCGTCTTCGTACCGTTGCAAGTTATGCAGCGCCCAGCCACGACTGAACCAAGCTTGGTAGTAGTCTGGCTTGTAGTACACTGCTTTTTCATAAGATTCACTTGCTTGCTCGTATCGCTGCAAATTGACTAGCGCATCGCCACGTGCATTCCAGGCTTCGGGGTCATTCAACTGAATTTTTAGAGCCTGATCAAATGAGTCTATTGCCTCTTGGTATTTCTGTAAGTTATCCAATACATAGCCTCGACCGAGCCAGGCTTCCAGGTAGTTGGGCTGGATTTGAATCGCTTTGTCGTAGGCATCGAGAGCTTCAGAGTACCGTTTCAACTCATACAGCGTCTTCCCTTCACCATTCCAGGCTTCAGAATATTCTGGCCTGACTTGAATCGCTTTGTCATAATTATTCAGTGCTTCTTTATACCGTCTTAAATTATATAGTGTGTTGGCTCGGCTATATAAGTTAGTCGCATTGGAGGAATTGCTCAGGTTAACCAAGGAGATAGCTGCTGCGGTGCCCAGTCCAATTAAACCGATTGAGATTAAAGCTTTGTGTAGTCTATATCTGGATTTTGTAGTTTTATTTTGAACAGCCGCCGGAGTGGTGGGTGATGGGGCAGCTGGCAAGGCTACCGTGGCAGAGAGGGGAGTCGTCAACTCTTTTAGAGCTTGCAACGCTTCAGTTGCACAAGGGTAGCGCTGCCGAAAGTCATAGCGCACCATCTTATCTAAAATTTTTGCGAACTCTGGGCTGACTTGCGCCTGGTGATGCCAGATAATTTCATCGGTATCAGCATCTTTTAGGAATTGCTCAGGTAGTAACCCTGTGAGGGCTTGAATACCAATTATCCCCACAGCATAGATATCACTGCTTAATTTGGGGTTACCCTGAGCTTGTTCGCTAGGCACATAGCCAGGAGTGCCAATCGCCACAGTCACTTTTGTCTTGATCTGAGGATTAACCACCTGGGTAGTGATTTGTTTGACGGCTCCGAAGTCAATTAAAACTAATTTGCCGTCTTGCTCGCGTCTGAGTAGATTTCGGAGATTAACATCACGGTGAATTACCTTCTGCTGATGGACAAACTCTAATATTTCCAGGATTTCTTGCAAAAGTAAAATAACCTGATCCTCCCCAAGCTGTTTTCCCGGTGTTAGTTCCTGGCTCAGATCACAACCTTTGATGAATTCCTGCACTAGGTAGAATTCTTGATTTTCCTCAAAGTAAGCTAAAAGTCGTGGAATCTGATCGTGGATTCCTAACTGGTAGAGGACTTGGGCTTCGGTGTCAAATAAACGTCTGGCTGTCTGCAAAGTCAAGGGGTCGGTTGATTGAGGCTTAAGTTGCTTGACGACACACAAAGGGTTGCCGGGTAGGTAAGTATCTTCAGCCACGAAGGTAGTACCAAACCCCCCGCCTCCCAAGTGTCTAATAATTTGGTAGCGCCCACTAAGTATTTGTGTCAGCATCCGGTTTGTGCAAGGTGGTAGAAGCAGTAATAAAAAAGCCTCTTTAGAAAGAGGCTTTTGTCTAAGTTTAGCGGAGTAAATCAGTAAAGCTTTAAGCAGTGATTACAGCGATCGCTCCTGTAATTGCTGACAAAGCAGCAGAGACTACGGCAGTCGCAAACAGCCACCACGCAGCGGCGGCGGCGGCTTTGCGGGTTTCGTCTGCTTGTCGCTGGGCTTGCCGCTTGACTTCTTCCACGCGACGTTGCGCTTCGTGCTGAATTCTTTCCGCCCGTTGCAGCACAGAATCGCGTGCTCCTTCAATTTGACCAATGATCCGGTTGGCATCTGCCTCAGAGATATCCTCACGGGAACTCATAACAGCGATCAGGGTATCGCGATTAAACGAACCCAGGCGATCGCGCAGTGCATCAAACCCAGCCTGTGGATCATTGAATAACTTGCGGACATCTTTCTTGATACCGTCGTAATTGAGTTCAGGACGGTCGAGGGAGTTGAGATAGTTCCGGATGTTGCCAAAAACGCCGTCAACCACGTCTTGGATGCGGCGTTGCATACCCCGCACTTGTTCAACAAAAGAGTCACGGACGGATAAGACTTGATCTACAATCCGGGTGGCTTCCTGCTCGGAGATATCTTGCCGCAGTTGAAGCAGGCTGATGAGAGTGGAGCGGTCGAAGTGGGAGAGGCGTTCACTCAGGGTTTCCACCCCAACTCGTGGATCGTTGAGCAATAGCTGCAAATCGCGTTTGATGGCTTCGGGGTTGAGTTCTTCCTTGCC
>CAXUIG010000012.1:37611-46796 GCA_964250845.1 uncultured bacterium
TTGCCGGTGTTGCGCAGGTAATCACTAATGGTGGTAGTGACTTGGTCGTATTGCTCCTTGGCCTTCCCCGCTATTTCTTGCGGTGCATGCCGGACGTGATTCCACGTTGCCTCGACCTGATCGAGCACCTGATTGCTCTGTTCCTCACTCAGATCTTGCCGCTGACTCAGCAGCTGCACCAGCGTATCGCGGTCAAAGCGAGACAGGCGTGCCCGTATTGCCCCGAGACCTGCTTGTGGATCATCTAAAAGCGTTTGCAGATCCCGCTTGATGCCTTGGGGGTTGAGTTCGTCTTTGCCGGTGTTACGCAGGTACGACTCCACATTGAGCCACAGCGTTTCTGCTTGTTGTTTTGCCTGATCTGCAAGTGCAACGGATTCTTGTAAGACGCGATCGCGGGTGCTTTCGAGCTGGTTAATGATTTGCTCGGCTTCTTCTGGAGTAACATCCAGCCGCTGCCGCAGCATTTGCCTGAGCGTTTCGCGGTCAAACTGAGCGAAGCGACTGCTTAGGGTTTCATGATCCGCGTCTTGATCTTCCAGCAGGCGTTTAAAATTCCGCCCAATTCCTTCTGGGGTTAGTTCCGCCTTACTGGTTGAGAGCAGATATCTTTCCACTCGCCGCCGCAGGTCGGTCGCCACCTCTTGCTCTTCAATTGCTGTTACTGTTGCCAGAACTTCCTGCCGGGTGCCTTCGAGCTGATCAGCAATTTCCTTGATTTTGGTTTGGGTAAAAATACCCCGCTGTTGCAGGATTTCGACAAAATCGCTTTTTGAGATTTGCTCCACCTGACGCTTCACCAATCCCGGATCAGCTTCCGGGTCGTAGATTACGTCTTTAAATTCCTGCGCCACTTTGTCCCGGCTCATCTGCCAGGAGTAGGTATTGAGCAGGTAGTTTTCTACATCAGCCCGAATGGTGTTGTAGGGCAGCACTGAGGTTGTAATTCCTGCTTGACCAGCTAGCTTTGTGGCTTGCTCGGTCACTTTGTCTTTAGCTGTAGAAAACTTGTCTTTAGCTGTAGAAAGTACACCTAAGATTTTTTCAACATCTAAATTCGACAGATCTGCCCGCCCCATCACAGTTGCTAGGAGCCCGTTTAGACCCTGCTGGAGTGTTTGCTGAATCAAGCCTGGTTTATCTGTTTGATCTTGTTGTCCTTGTGGTTGTTGTTCCCTCTCACGCGATGCCCGCATTTCTGCTGTCAGCTGATCCAGCTTTTGGTTGAGCTGCTCAGTGTTCACCTGCCCTGGTTGGACTGACTTGAGATAGTCGATCAACTCACCTATCCGGTCTTGCTGAGGAGCTTGCTGACCCACCACCTGCCGCCAAACGCTTTCCAGTTGGTCTACGATCCGGTTCATGTCTCGTTTAGACAGATCAGTGCGACTGCTAACTAAATCGACAAACTTCTGCCGGTCGATGTTGCGCAGGTCGCCACTGCCTGCGATCGCTTTCAACTCCGGAGTATTTAGCAACTTTTCAAATTCACTCCGAATCTTTGATAAGTCTAGCTCCGGGGGTTTGAGATCTTCTAAGTAATCCTCGATGTTTTCCCTGATACTGGTGGGATCTATAGCTGAACCAATTTCGCGGCGTACTGCGGCGGCAGCTGCTTCAGCCGTTGCCACCACCTGATTACTCACGGCTTTAGCACCCACTGCGGCAGTTGCTGTTCCCAAAATTGCTTGCAAGCCGGAAGTCGCTGTATTAACGAGCGAGCCAAATATAGAACCTAAGGAACCTAAAGTGGAACCGACAGTTGTCGAACTCACCCAGACCAGCAGCAACCAGTAAGTTGCCCAGATCACGAGTCCAGTAACCGCTCCTAGAAACACATTGCCATAAAGCAGGGTAAGTTTCACTGCCATATAACAAGCGATGCCTAACGAAACGGTGACACTCACCAATGTTGCCAACCCCAGCGCCACTCCAATTTTGCGCATCGTGCCACCCAAGGTGCCGACTTCGTGGTTACCAGAGTGGTGATCAGAGTGGTCACCAGAATCAGAGCCTGATTGCCGTCCCAAGGCGGTAAGACCCACAGCAACGCCGAGGTTTGTTAATACCAATTGGATGGCAAAAGCCAGCACCACTCCCGCGAACCAGGCCACCCAAAATCTTGGACCTGAAATGGCAAGCGCTGTATCAACTGGAGAGACTGGCCGAAACTGATTTCTTGGAACCTGTGCCAGCCAGAATAGCGTTTTGTACAGTCCCAGAGTCATTTCCGTAATCTGAAACATGGTATTTCCTTCGTCAAAGCTTTAGTCCGCTTAGATTAAACATTACCTGAGAACAAACTCTCTATCTTTAGTAATACTCCACTCTTTAGGCTACAATCGCTGCCTGTGGCAGCTTAAAGCATCCCTCCAAGGTCTGAAGCCTATGTCCCCAGGATAATGTTGCTAAAACCGTTGCTGCAGCCAGCCCCAAGCAGCGGCTTCTACCTGAGTAATTATACTGATGCTCCGCCCTGTGTAACGATTTTTTTTACAACCTAGAGCTTTTACACAGTCTTGCGATATAATCTATACAAAATTAATAATACCAGCGGTCAACGAGTTCTAGCCAAAAATCTTGACGCATATTGGAGATATGCGCGTGGAATGAAAGCTACTTTCTGAAAGTGCTTCTTAGAGTTGCTAGATGTGGGATCAGTTACCGATTGGCGGTGCTAAGAAAACCAGTGGCTCCCCACCACCACCCACGTTATCCGGCCCATTGTTATCCACAATTTGAAGTGCTTGGAAAAGTTTCATCAAGTCATTGTAAAGTAGCCCGCTTGAATCAGCAAAGTCATAACCAAAGGTGTTGCGGAATTCTTCCATTACCCCTTGTTCCACGCAGAAAGCGTGGTAGTCACCGGCAGTATCATCAACCACGTAGCCACCGTAGTTCTGCAGTGCCTGGAAGAGTTTCCACGCCGCTGGTGTCTGCAGATTCAGGCTTGCTGCTGTTACAGCAGGCGGAATCGCTAGCAGTGTCCCCATAACTAGACTTGGGTTGGTACCACCATACACTGAGTCCGCATAACTATCAGCATGAAGTGCTGGCCAACGATATCCGGGATTTGATGCTGAGTAGTATAGATACTTCGAAGCCTGAAGATCGATTTTCAAAGCGTGGTGAATGGGTTCTGTCCCGGTAAGCTCGCCCACTCGAATCGTGCCTCCGATACTTGAGAGGCCAGAACCGCCATGACCTCCAGGGATCCCATCTCCATAGATGCTAACGTCGTCACTCCGCCACCCATACACATTGCCGCCAGCGTTACAGCGTGTCAGTGCATTGACCTGCACTAACGTTTGTCCGTCGGGCATGAGGAACGCGGACGAGTTGTTCGGGGTGTTGGTCGGTGTGGCGTCCGGAATGACCAGACCACGGGGAATCTGCATCGTTCCTTCGGGGTAGGTGCCTGTGCACCGTCCAGGGCCCCAAGCACCTACGCCATACACTGAACGTACTGGATCGTTACTCTTGACTTGGTAGATGTAGCCCTCATCTGCCTTGGCGAAGCCTGCCTGTTGAATGTTCGCCGGAATGTAGATCGCTCCCGAACCAATAGGCATATTCCAGGGCGAAACAGATGAGAATGGCCAGAGAAATTTATCGCGTACTGCTGTTGAGGATGCGGCTTTGTACAACATTGGTCCTACAGCATATGTCGTTAGCCAAATTGTTGTGAACAGCGCCAACCAGGCCAGTTGCTTTCGTATTTGCATTTTTCTGGAGGGTTATAAAGTGTAAATATGAATACATGAAAGCGGTAAAAATATAATCCATAAATTTGATTATATTTATTATTATTTGGATGATTTTCCTTCTCCTAATTATCAGCGTTAGAGATTGTTAAGCCGTACACACTCCTGCTGTCAGGGCTACGACAGCTAGGAGATAAAAGGTATTCATAGTCATAAAAGTTATTTATCTAAATAAATTTACCTGATAGTTTATGTCAGGTTAGCTCAATTCAATGGCCAAATTGCCATATTGAGTTATTTTTCATAGAAATGGGTATCACCAGCATCTCCTCTAATGGGTGATGCTGGTGTGCTAGCTAACCTTCGGGACAGCTCGGGCGGGCACCTCAGCTACTTGGTGCAAACGATTCCGGTGTAAAGCTACCATGCAGACCGTAGGGAATATGATGCTTCAAATGCAGCCGTGCGATCGCCCCCAGGGTAAGGTCACGAGCATCCAAAATCACTACATCCGAGCGGTGGTGGGCAGCATCGTAAACCAGAGCCAGTACCCAGCCATCGTCTTCATCGGTAGCGTTGGGGCGCTCGACAAAAACTGGTTCACTAACAAAGCCATCCGGCGCAGCACTCCAGAGTTGCCGCTCTCCAGAATTTAGATCAATTTTGAGAATTGCTTGCAACGGAGCGTTACCAGTATCGGCATGGGCGGCACCTATATACAAGTACCGATAAGGGCGTCCCACTCGTTGCTGATGAATGCTGGGAAATTCACAGCACCGGCTTTCAATCAGTTGCCGCGACACCGTCTTATCCTTCAGGTTCAGATGAAACCGCCACAACTGCCCAGGCTTTAGGGCATCAAAATCCACCTGTTTAAAATCGCTCTCGGGCTCCACTTCGGGGAAAGATTCGTAGCAAATTGAGTCAATTAAGACCTCATCACCCTGATCAAAGGCATTGGCGTGGTGGAAGACGAAGCCAGATTGGGTTTCTAGAATCTGTACAGATGCGTCGCTGTGACGGGGAATTACGATCACGCGAGTGGGCTGATGGGGTTGGAACTTGATACATTCCCCTGCCCCTCGCCACCCCAGCACAAAAGGCAGGGGATTGAAGGCGATGGGATTTTGAAACAACAGGCAGTAGTTTGGGGTGATGGCAAAATCGTGGATGAAGGCGAAGCCCGGAACACTGTGAGCGTGCCGCCGTACAACGAAGCCAGCTGGATCTAACTCAAAAATAGTAATCGTGGTGGATAGACCAGGCTTGATGGAAAAGTTTACAAGGCTTGGAGCGCCCCCATATTGGTCACAGCTAGGGTCAAAGCGCGGGTGGGCGGCAAAGGCTTCACCAGGTGATAAAACACCATTAAGTGAATCGGTACCCAGTGTTTCTAGGGTATAAGGGTCGAGGCGATGGGGCTCTGCGGCTTCCCACAGCGCCAAAAGTTTGCCGCCCCAGTAGATCACATTGGTATTGGCAATGTTTTTGATTTTCAGGTCAAAGGCATTAGCTAGCCAGCCACCGGGCTTTTGGGTGCCAAAAACGCCGCGATAGAGAATTTTGCCAGCAATGTGTTCTTCCAGATACCCAGATGTGCGGACGAAGCGGTTGCGGAAGTGGGCGCGACCATCACGAAACGCGATCGCGCTAATCATCCCATCGCCATCAAAGGGATGGTGGATAGGTTGACCATTCACATCTAGTAAACCTGGGCCATTGCGAAACAGGGTACCATGTAGCTCAGGCGGAATTTCTCCTTCTACATCATCGATCCAATAATCAAACTCTTCTTTTAGAGATTGATATCCTCTCTGCCAATCTTGGCGCTGATAGGATGTGGTCGGGATTGTGGAAGCGCGTTCTTGAAGTTGAAAACTCTGCATAGGTAGCGATCGCTTAAGTGCGTGTCTTTCATTCAGCTGGCTCTTCAGCTGGTTTTTGCAGCAACGACTGCGGTACTAACTCAGACATCAAATCGGGCAGAAAGTTTTGTCCTATGTGCTTTGAGGCAGTGGCATTGTTTTCCAAAGCTGGCACGCTTGGCAATATTGGTGTCTCGGTTGGCGGGGCTGAAGCTGGTAGCCAGCTAAGGAATGGCAGCGGCAACAGGGTGCTGAGGTTTGTAATCACCACTAACAGCCACAGGGACTCAAAATTAGTCTCGGTAATGCCCAGCCAATGCATCATAACTGCCCCGAATTCGTAGGAAACAAGTCCTGCTAGATTCGTGACTGACATCAACAGGGCAAACAAGGTTGCTTCCACCCCAGCTGGACACAGACGGGCAGCTAGCACCAAGACAGGCATATAGGCAATCTGTCCCATCACAGTGAGGATGAGGCTGTCGCCCAAGCTGAACCAGTGGTCGTCAATGCCCAAAGCGCGGTTGGTGTGAGTCACCAACAGCAGCATCGTCATGCCTAAAACACCTGAGAGGACGGTACTCCAACCAAAAATAACTCGAAACGGGATAGTTTTGAGGAAGCGTTGGAATATCCAGATGCCAACCAGGGAGGCGACACTCGTCACCAATCGCACCCGCCCCAGAAACTCTGCATCAAATCCTAGTTCATTCGTGGTGAAGAAGAAGAAAGCTGATTCAGCGGTTGGAGTTGCTTGCCAGAGGAAGAGAAAGACCGTAGGTAGCCAAATGGCTTTTTGAGTTACGGCTTGGCGTAGTTGCCGGAATTGGTGCTTGATTGTGGACGAGTTGGGGTGATCGCTCACTGGAGACTCGGCAATTAACCAAGCAACAGCTGAGACAATCAGGGGGAAAGAAGCCGTAATCTCAAATACGGTGCGGTTGCTGAAATGCTGTAGCAGGAAACCGCTAAAGTAAGCAGTGAGCAAGGCCCCAAAAGATGAAGCGCCCCAGCTCAGGGATTGAAGTGAGCCTGCATCGCCCTGAGATTCTGTTCTTGCCCTTTCGACGACCAGTGAGTCTACAATCACATCACTGACGGCGACTGAGAGGGAACCGAGCGCCAGTGCCAGCGTAGCCGCCATAGGCGTATGAACTACTGTTGCCAGACACACCCAGGAGATTGCTCCTAGTAGCCCCGATAACACCAGGTAGGGACGCCGCCGGTAGCCCAATATCGGCAACCCATCGGATACGAAACCAAACACTGGCTTGACAATCCAAGGCAGGGCGACAATGCCGAATAGTGCCGAAACCTGTGCTGGGCTCAGCCCTAGTTCATCTTTGAGAAAAAAGCTCACGGCTAAGCGAGCCAACCCCAAGATGCCCTGCACGAAGTAGACCAGTAAGATGGCGAGCAATTCTGGAGTGGGTTCATAACCGAGAAACAGTTTTTTTCTCAAGGATTCTTTCAAGTGCGTCCAGCCTGCGGGAGAAATAAACATTGACACTTCTTAATAAATAGCAATGTTCAATATAATAGCCCTCTACCCAAAGGTAGTGTAATCACACTCACCTTTAACCGCACCCGTTGCCGGAGTTCCTTGACGCGCTGTTCATCTGAGTCCTCCGGCTTGCGGTTAGAGGAGGATGTCTTTGTCGCCCGCCAATCTATTACAAAACGCCCTTGGAACTGGGAATCGCACCAGCACGGCGCGGATCGATTTCCACTGCCATTCGGAGCGCTCGTGCAAATGCCTTGAATGTCGCCTCAATAATATGGTGCGAATTAATCCCGTCAAGCTGGCGAATGTGCAGCGTCATTTGGCTATGGTTCACCACTGCCACAAAGAACTCTCGCACCAGCTGGGTGTCGTAAGTACCAACCCGCTGGGTGGGAATTTGCAAGCCATAGCTAATGTGGGGGCGTCCAGAAAAATCTAGGGCTACTTGAATCAGCGCTTCATCCAGAGGGGCGAGGAAATTACCAAAGCGGACAATACCTTTGCGATCGCCCAGTGCTTTCCCCAACGCTTGCCCCAAGGTAATCCCTACATCCTCATTCGTGTGGTGGTCATCAATTTCCAGATCACCAATGCTCTGCACTTCTAGATCTAGCAGACCGTGAGAAGCGAGCTGATGCAGCATATGATCCAAAAACGGAACGCCGGTTGCGGCATTGCAACTACCTACACCATCGAGATTGACACTGACTTGCACATCTGTTTCGCCCGTGGTGCGACGGATAGAGGCAGTCCGAGCTAGTACAGGTTGCTCTAGTTTGGGAGTGGTGGTAATTTGGCGAGTCTCTGAAGGAGACGCTTCACTAACGCGTGTCTGCATGGTATCTGGGAAAACAATTTCTATTATGGCTGACACGCATCCAACCAACCGCGATCTCGGTGCTTGACTACCCTATTGGTAAGTATACCCAAGAGCTGTAATATCTAAAACACTTGCGGGAGTTACAATGTTTGTTCCCGTGTTCCACGGAAACATCGGGTCATTAAGATTGTGTCCAGGTGGACCATCGCTAATGGGAACATACCCAGCGTCCGGGTGCTGAGCTTGCCATTGAA
This sequence comes from uncultured bacterium, assembly GCA_964250845.1. GTDB lineage: Bacteria > Cyanobacteriota > Cyanobacteriia > Cyanobacteriales > Chroococcidiopsidaceae > CAXUIG01. The sequence continues at coordinate 45,759 of CAXUIG010000012.1, forward strand.
CCCAGAGACGATCCACATTACAATGGTGGAGAAAGAATACTGGATCATTTGGAGAGGTCATCGGTAGCATGGTTTGTCCGACCCATAAATGAACCTGGTTGTGTAAATGACAGCATTGGTACCATCCTTCAAGCATATTGCGATGATCTTGCCCATCTGACCCATCCCAAGGGGATTGGTCGTAGGGAAGTTGAGCAAGTGTAGCATCCACTTCATCTTGCGGCGGTAGCCCTGAACTTTGTTGGCCAAACTGGCGTTTTAAGCCTCCCAAGTTATTACCATTCTGATCAACTATATACCAGCTGTTCGGATCAGAAGGATTATAGGCAAATGGACCAGTAGTTACCAGCCAGTCATTATTAGGGTCACCATTGCCTCCCATCAAGTCACTAGTCCAAACCGATGCGGTAGCCGGGTCAGGTAGAGCCGCATCAGAAGCCCAATCCCAGTAAGGAAGTGTCACATCCGGAACTTGTGCTTGTAAATCTTGTTCAAATAGGAGGATAAACTGGCGATGCCATGGCAAAAACGCGGGTCCATTGTGGGCAGCGTTACGGTAAGATGGGCTGACAGTTGAGGGACAGGGATAGGCCGCTGCTGCAGCGTGCATCTGCACATAATTGTTATAATTTCCATTAGCTTTTAATCCCTTTAGCGCCTCGATCAAGTTTTGTTTTTCCGTACTAGTAAGCGCATTGACATTTTTTCGAATATTCATATTTTCTCGACCAAGATTTGCAATTCACCCTAGTTCTTACGACCCATCGCCTGCGTGTCTATAATATCTTTCGCCAATTCCCGGAGCGACGAATATTCTTTAAAGGGTACGTAATATGAGCGATACTTGCCCGATTTCTGATCTCGGATAAAATCGACTGGTCTGTCATCAATCGACACATCAACTGGCTGATCATACGGCAAGGCATTTCGCACCTGAGCAAGCCGCTTACTCTTGATACTAATTCTGCTACCTTTATAAATTGTTATAGCAGTCCTAAATGAGTTGTAAAAAAATTAAGTATACATAAATATCTTTGG
>CAXUIG010000013.1:0-46018 GCA_964250845.1 uncultured bacterium
GGCCCGTAGCCTGATTGCGCCATACCAGGTCGGACTTACCATCGCTATTGAAGTCGCCGGGCACCTTCAGGATGGGCGGAGGAACCTGGACAGATTGCAGGGCTTGTAAAGCCATAACAATACCCTTGCCTGAATCCCGGTCTACCCCAGGTGCCTCGATGTCTAAAGCTGTGCTGGTGAGTGCATTGCGAATTTGCGCCGAGTTCAGGGAAGGGTTGGACGACTTCAGCAGTGCGGCAATAGCTGCGGCGTGCGGGGCAGCGGCAGAAGTCCCGTAGAAGTTATTCAAACCAGTATAGGAAGGTAACGTGGTGGCTACTCCATCGGCGGCGGCGATGTCTGGCTTTTGACGCACTGTCCCTCCCGTAGACAGGAAATTACCTGGGGTTATAGGAGTGCCGTCAGCATTGTAAAACATGCGCCGTGGCCCATCAGAACTGAAATTTTCTACCGGGTTGGCAGACCCTCCAGTGAAAGGGGATGGGATTGGGGAAGTCGTTTTAACATCTACAGCTGCTACTGCAAAGGCACCAGCAGCTGCTGCATGGCCCTTTATGCGTCCGGGTGTACTGGTAGCTAACCCTAGTCCCCCAACCTCGAGATGGAGGTAACGGGGTTGACCTTTGGACAGAACTACCGCAACCAAGGCGTTGACCGGTACTCCATCGATGTGTTCATAGGGGTCCTGGGAGCCATCCTGGGTGTTGGTGGAAGATTTTAAGAGTGTGGTTCCTGCAGCATTAAATATGTAGAGGTCATAGTCGTTTGATGAAGCACCCAAGGGATCAGACCAAAACAAGTTGACTTGATCAAGAGTTTTGCTCAAGGCTCCTGGAATAATTTTGTTTAGGGTACCGCTACCAAAATTATGAAAAAATCCTCCCTTAGACTGCCCGGTTATGGGTATGCCTGAATTAACGAAATCGCCTTCCCATGTGCTGGAGGTTTTGTGGTCGAAATTCCCCGAATTAGTTGTTGCGGAAAAATAGGTCACCCCATTAGCAACCACCTCGTTGACTGCCTGAGCAATGATGTCATCCTGAAAGGGCGATTCGTTGGTATACTCGCCATCATCTACGATCACATCACAGCCAGCAGTACGCAACTGACGAATATTGTTGGCGAAATTGGCCGGGTTTCCTGCGGCTGTAGCAAAGTAGAGTGTTGCCCCAGGAGCCAGATCATGGATAATCTGTAGCATAGCCCGCCCTTCATCATCACCATCAGGACTATTACAGGATTCACCAACTTTGGGATCGTTCAATTCTTGCAAAACGGTCACCCCATTTGACGGCAATTTCCCATTGCTTATGTCTGTGGTTGCGCCACCCAGGCAGTTGTAGCTGCTTGACAGGACGCCAACCTTTGCACCTGTACCATTGACACCAAATTTACTGCGGCCTTTATCAGCACTATGAGTTACATCTCCTTGCGACGTAACAATTCCAACGGAGCTGTTAGCTTTGAGCGCTGGTTGAATAAAATTGATATCATCCACACTCGCCAAAACCTCTAACTGGCTCAGGGGAATCTTAGCCCGGATGGCATTGTCCTCGACAAAACTGTTGATGATTTTTCCGCCCAAGCGCTCAATCTTTTCCAGTAGCTCATCCGTGATCCTGGCTTGCAAATCAACCAATACCAGCCCATCCGGATCAATTTCAACCCCTGTTTTCAGAGTAGAAACACCCTGGGCGATCGCTTGCCCACGGTATTTCTTCAGCTCGGATAAAAGTTGAGAATCTATCTGACGTTGAGCAGGTGAGCGCGATAGCTTCTCGCTCTGTAATGCTGCCAGTTGTCTTAAGGCACTTTCACTCAGTTGCGTCAGACTCGGCGGTGGCTCAGCCTCGACTCTAGAAAGGCTGCCAAGCAATAGTACGATACCAAGGCTCAGTAAAAACACAAGACTAAAGAGTCTCACTCGCCGGGTATGAGCAAAAATCATCACATCAAGGAGACATAGCTCTGCCTGAGCGCTCCGTATGAAGAGCGGGTTGAATAAACTTGATATCATCCAGACTCGCCAAAACCTCTAACTGGCTCAGGGGAAGCTTAGCCCGGATGGCATTGTCCTCGGCAAAACTGTTGATGATTTTTCCGCCCGAGCGCTCAATTTTTTCCAGTAATCCATCCGTAACCCTGGCTTGGATATCAACCAACACCCGGCTATCCTGATCGATTTCAACCCCTGTTTTTAGGGTAGGAACACCCTGGGCGATCGCTTGCCCACGGTATTTCTTCAGCTCGTATAAAAGTTGAGAATCTATTTTGCGTTGAGCAGATGAGCGCGATAGCTTCTCTCTCTGTAAGGCTGCCATCTGTCTTAGGGCACTTTCGCTAAGTTGCGTCTTACTCGGCGCGGGCTCAGCCTCCACCGCAGAAAAGCTCTCAAGCAATAGTACCATACCAAGGCTTAGTAAAAACACAAGACTAAATAGTCTCAAAAACCGGGTGTGAGAAGAAATCATAAAACGCCTTGTTCTAGGGATTTACTTCAAGCATTACCGTTCATCATCTGAAAAAAATTCTTCATCATCTAGGTCGTTCTGTGATTGAGAATTACCTCGCCGAGAACCAGCAAGGCTCCAGAGTGGTTGAACCAGTGCCATGGCAATTATCCCTACACCGACGCTGAATGCTAGCAGCAAACCTACCGGCAACTGAATCGACTCGAAGTTCAGAAATTTCAGCGATACTGGGGTGGCGTTTTGGACGGAGATGATAGCGATCGCAACGACCCAGGTGGCTACAATTAGCGATGTGAGCAGATTGGCTATGGTTTTCATAACTGCAACTACGTATAAACGCAGATGAACGCAGATGAACGCAGATTAGATCTATTATCAGCGTTTATCTGCGTCCATCGGCGTTAAGCTTTCACTGGTTCCAACTGGGTGATCAAGTGCTCCATCTGTTCAACGATTTGGTTTTGTTGATATGGAGAGTTGGTTTCCATGTAGACGCGCATTAGGGGTTCGGTGCCGGAGGGGCGTAGGAGTACCCAACTGCCGTCTTCTAAGTATAGTTTGATTCCGTCGAGGCGGCCTACTTTTTTGACGGTGATGCCTGCGATGTCTGTTGGTGGATTTTTGCTGAAGGCTTCGATCACAGCTGCTTTGTGAGCGTCATTTAGGTGCAGGTCGAGGCGTTGATTGTAGAGGGGGCCACCCGCTTCTGCGATCGCTTCTGCCACCAGCTGAGTTAAGGGTTTGCCTTCGTAGGCGATCGCTTCTGCCACCAACATATCAGCTAAAATGCCATCTTTTTCGGGAATATGACCGCTAATACTTAAGCCGCCCGATTCTTCCCCACCAATCAGTACGGTAGTCTGCCGCATTTTTTCACCAATGTATTTGAATCCCACTGCTGTTTCGTAAATTTCCAGCCCGTATTTAGCCGCTAGGTTATCTAGTAGATGAGTTGTAGCGACTGTACGGACGATGGCACCGGTTTTGCCGAGGTTCTTAATTAAGTGACGCGCTAAGACTAACAGGATGGTATTGGGGGGTAAGATGTTGCCTTGTTCGTCAACAATACCAAAGCGATCGCTATCTCCATCAGTAGCAAGACCTAAATCTGCCTGATCTTTGTTCACCGCTTCCACTAGCCCACGGAGCTGTTCTCCGTTGGGTTCTGGCATGCCGCCGCCAAATAGGACATCGCGGTAGGTGTGGAAGGTTTCTAGATCACAACCGCAGTGTGATAAAACTGTATCCAAATAGCCGCGAGAGGTAGAATAAAGGGCGTCGTACTTCACCTTCAGCTTGGCGCTGCGAATTCGGTTGACATCCAGCAGGCTGTAAATAAATTTTAGATAGTCTGGTTTTGGGTCAAAGGTAGAAATTTGACTAGTTGTGCCGCTAGGCGGGGTATCCGCAACACGTTCTATATTTGCCACAATCGTATCAGTAATCTCAGTTGTGGCGGGGCCAGCGTAATCGGGAATATACTTAATTCCACAGTAGGGTGCAGGGTTATGGCTGGCAGTGAACATCAGCGCTCCAGCTGAATTTAGGTGACGAGCGTTGTAGGCAATTACTGGTGTGGGACAATCCCGCTCGGTAATTTTTACGGTCCAACCCAATTCTGCAAGTACCTCTGCGGCAGTACGGGCGAATTGGTCAGCTAGAAAGCGAGTATCGTAGGCAATCAAAACAGGTCGGTCTTTGGTGTAGGCGGTTTCGAGGTAACTTGCGATCGCCTGCGTCACTTTCCTGACATTGGCGAAGGTAAAGTCATCGGCAATAATACCTCGCCAACCATCGGTGCCAAACTTGATTTTGCTGGAATTGCTACTAGCGCTCATCGTTTGCCACTTGCTATTGTTCATCATTAATAGTACAGGAAGCTTCTGGCCAAGCGCTTTTAGCCGCAAGTATCCAACCCGCGTTTTCACTCACTGATTTTCAGCAATGCCAACCCCTGGGCGACCGTTTGCTAGTTATCACCTTTGGTCTTTAGTTGCACCAGCTTTGGGGCAAGAACGCTGGCATTGCCAGATGAAGCGCGGCTTTATCAAAGCGCGGCAAGATGAACCAATAGTCAAAGCGCTTTTGGCTCAGGCTAGCCCACCCCAGCGGATTGGTCTACTTGCTCAAAAAGGCGTTTATGAATTCCATCACCATCACCATCTGTTGGCTCAGCCAGACGGTGTGGAGAAAGTGGCGCAAATTCTGAAATTAAGCAAATCAACTGATGAAGTTCAGCAGCGTGTAATTCAAATTTTGAAACAATATCATCATGAGCCGGTTTTAGAGGGGAAACACATCATTCAACTGACTCGCGGCGATGAAGGGTTTCCCAAACCGATTTGGATTGACCAGCAGGATTATCGTTTCCGGCTATATGCCGCAATGGACTGCGTTTTTACTGAAGCCGATAGGACGTTGCACATTTTAGACTTCAAGACTGGTAAGTCGGCCTTCGACCAGCGGCAGGCATTGGTTTATTTACTAGCGGCTCGCTATCTCTACCCGAAGCAACAAGCAGTAGCCTCGTTTTATAACCTGGAACGGTGTAAGAAATCGGAGCTAATCAGCCTCACCTCTAGCCAATTGGACGGGATTGAAACTCAGCTGGCGCAGGTGGCTCGAAAGCACCAGCAAGATTTGCACCAATACCAGGAAAATCCAAGTAAGTTCAGTCAGATTTTTCCTCCTAATCCGGGTTTTCACTGCCGGTACTGCCCGTTTGAGAGAATTTGCGATTTTTCTGGCTTTAAGCCTTTTAAGTGAAAGACTCTTCACCCAGAGCGGGAATGCTCAGAGCCAGCTGGTAGAGTTGACGGCGGGGGAGCGAGGTTGCTTGTGCTAACTGGCGGCTAGCTTGCGATCGCGATATTCCCTCAGCCATGATCTGTTGCAACTCTGCTTTAAGTTCTGCTTCTGAAAGTTGGGGTTTAGCTGGCCCAAAGCCAGCAACCACTATGGTATATTCTCCTTGGGGCTCACGCTCGGTGTAGTGAGTGATCGCATCCTCGATTCTGCCCCGCCAAAATTCCTCATACAATTTAGTCAACTCCCGTGCCAGCACTAGCTGTCGGTCTTGACCCAAAACATCTGCCAAGTCTTGCAGGATTTGCCGCAGCCGGTGGGGAGCCTCGTAGAATATGATTGTTCGGGCTTCTGCTTGTAGAGATTCCAAGCGCTGGCGCCGCTGTTGACCTTTGGCGGGTAAAAAGCCTTCAAATACAAACTGCTCCGTCGGTAGCCCAGCTGCACTCAGCGCCGCGATCGCCGCACTTGGACCTGGAATCGGAACCACTGGTATCCCAGCCTCAACACAGGCTTTAACCAGCTCATATCCGGGGTCAGAGATTCCAGGCATTCCAGCATCAGTGACGAGTGCGATCGCCTTTTTGTTGCCCAACTGCCCTAACAAGTCAGGGATGCGGCTGTTGCGATTGTGGTCGTGGTAACTCACCTGAGGTACCGTAATCTGAAAGTGTTGTAGGAGCTTCCCCGTGTGACGTGTGTCCTCTGCTGCAATCAGATCCACTGTTTGCAAAATCCGCACCGCCCGGAAGGTCATATCTTCCAGGTTGCCAATTGGGGTTCCTACTACATATAGTGTTCCTGGTTTGGGATCAGTCTGCATTTTCTTTACAGTGCCTGAAGCATTCAAAAAAGATGAGTTCATGTCACCAGTTAAAACCTATCACGGGCTTTTTGTCGGTTTAGTAACCTTGGATCTGGTCTACCTCGCAACAACTGCCCCTAGCAACAACGAGAAAATTGTCGCTTCTGACTATACTGTTGCGGCTGGTGGTCCAGCGACAAACGCTGCTGTAACTTTCAGCCATCTAGGTAATCGAGCTACGCTGTTGGGTGTAGTAGGCACTCACCCGATCACCCAGCTGATTCGGGCTGATGTGGAAAATTACGGAGTAGCTACGCTCGACCTCGACCCCAGCCAGTCCCAGCCGCCGCCGGTTTCCTCTATCATTGTCACCCAAGCAACTGGTGAACGAGCTGTGATTTCAATTAATGCTGTCAAAAGCAAAGCTTCAAGCGATCGCATCCCTCCCGATATTTTGCAGGGGGTTGATATTGTGCTGATTGATGGGCATCAAATGGCAGTTGGAGAAGCGATCGCCCAGTTAGCTAAAGTCAACAACATCCCCGTTGTCGTTGATGGCGGCAGCTGGAAGCCTGGGTTTGAAAGCGTGTTGCCTTTTGTCGATTACGCCATTTGTTCCACCAATTTCTATCCGCCTAACTGCAACAGTGCTGTGGAAGTTTTTGCCTATCTCCAGGCAACTGGGATTCCCCACATCGCTATCACCCATGGAGAAAAACCAATTCAATACCTCTGGCACGGTAGAACCAGCGCTTTAGAGGTGCCTCAGATTAACGCGGTTGATACACTGGGGGCTGGAGATGTTTTCCACGGTGCTTTTTGTCATTACGTCCTGCAATCAAATTTTACCGATGCCCTGGCAGCGGCGGCACTGGTCGCATCTTATTCTTGTCAATTTTTCGGGACTCGCCGTTGGATGCACTCAAGCGCGATAAATTGCTAGAGGTTCCCAAGCTTTAATTAACTAGGCAGTACCAGATGAAATCGTTAGAAGAAATATTGGCGATCGCCCGTTCCGTCGGCTGGGGAGCATCATACCTCTTACGGTCTTACTACAACGGTGAACTCAAGGATGTCAGTCTGGAAATTCAAAATAAACTTGATGGACCTGTAACTGCCGCCGATATTGCTGTCAGTCACTACATCCTCGACAGACTACAAACCAATTTGGGTAATCAAGACTTTGCCTACGTGAGCGAAGAAACCTACAAATCTCAAAGCGCTGGGCAGCTTAGTCACTCTTGGGTGTGGATTATTGATCCCCTGGATGGGACGCGAGACTTTATTGATAGAACCGGTGAATATGCGGTTCACATTGCCTTGGTTAACTCAGGACGCCCGGTGCTGGCAGTGGTGGCATGGCCTGAAGCTGAAAAGTTGTATTATGCAACCATTGGCGGCGGCACGTTTGTGGAAACCCGTGATGGAACACTTACGCCTCTACGGGTTTCGGGGCGCAACGCAATTGAGGATTTGACCCTAGTCGTTAGCCGCACTCACCGAGATCAGCGATTTAAAGCGCTCCTGCAACAGTTGCCCTGCCAAAATCAACACTATCTCGGTAGTGTGGGCTGCAAAATTGCCACGATTGTTGAACAACAGGCAGATGTCTATATATCTCTTTCCGGCAATTCTGCCCCCAAAGATTGGGATTTAGCTGCCCCGGAACTTATCCTGACCGAAGCCGGTGGACAGTTTACCCATTTCGATGGCACCCCCTTGAAATACAACCAGGCAGATGTGAGTCAGTGGGGTGGCTTGCTAGCAAGTAACGGTCACTGTCATGCCACCCTTTGTACTGAGGCCCAAAGAATTCTGGCGGAACTAGAACAAAGGAAAAGATAAACTTGCTTTTTCCTGGCTCAAATTCCAATATATTTCTCCCCCTTGAGCCAAATAGCTTTGTTTTTGCACTTTACTAGTCAGAGGAGTTACTCGTCAAAGGCGCTCTTGGCAATTAGCGTTTCTTGTTGCATAATCAGGTTTTCGGCGAGAGAAGCACTTGTCCTCAAGATATTTTTGCAATAAAACTATACTGAGTGCTTTTGTCAAGGAGATTGAGGATTGTTGCTAAAGGTTATCATAATTGGTGGTGGAATTGGGGGATTAACCCTGGCGCGTGCTTGTCTAGATGCGGGCGTTCAGGTGGCAGTCTATGAGTTGCGTTTGTTGAATGAAATGCTGTCGGGATCGGGGGGGATCTTTATTCAGCGCAACGCCATGCAGGTTTATAAACTGCTTTGGGGTGGGCGAATTTATGATCGCTTCTACCAGCAAGGTGGCAGCATTCGCAAGGGTGGGTTCTTTAGCAAACGTGGAGAACCGCTCTACGTCAATTCTCCAGAATTTGTTCGAGCAGACAACCTGGGAACCTGTCTGCTTCGAACAGAACTACAGCAAATTCTCTATGAAGCACTGCCAGAAGGAACGGTAAACACTGGATGTGCCTTTGAGAGGTTTGAGCAAAGGGAAGACACTGTGCGAGTTTGCTTTCAAGACGGCAATACCACAGAAGGAAACGTCTTGGTTGGTGCCGATGGACTGTATTCCAGTGTGCAGGCTCGTTTGAAGGGTCAAGACCGATTGGAGCCTCCCATTTACAGCGGGATGTGCTGCTGGCGGGGATATTTTGATGGCTCCGGGCTACCGTTGGACGATCAGTATAGTTGGGCAGAATTCTGGGGGCAGGGCAATCGCTTTGGCTACTTTGATGTCGGCTCAGGTCGATTCTCCTTTTATGCCTTTGCCAATACAGAAGCGGACAGCACTGATAAAGCTGAAGGTGGAGCATTGAATGCATTGCTTAAGCGCTTTTCTAGCTACGCCAAGCCAGTGCCAGCGATTCTCGAAGCGCTCACGAACCAACCTATCTACCGGGATGATATTTATGACCGCAAACCCTTGGGACGAGAGTGGGGATGCGGACGGGTAACTCTCATTGGCGATGCCGCTCATCCAGTGTTGCCCAACCTCGGTCAGGGAGGCTGCATGGCGGTTGAAGATGCCTTTGAACTGGCGAAACGGCTGACTACAATTACAAAAGAGGAGTCCGTTCCATCGCTGCTGCGTCAGTTTGAGGCTAGCCGTTGCGATCGCGTCAACCGGGTCTTCACCACCTCCCGTCAGGTTGGTCAGCTGGGGCAGGCAGAGAATCCGATCGCCTGTTTCATCCGCAATTGGCTGTATAAACTTACCCCCACTTGGCTTGCAGACTTGCAGTTCAAATGGTTGTTTGATTATATTCCTGACTGGAATAAAGTAAGTTAGGTGGAAGTTGTCAGAAGCGCTCACATCAATCGGATAGGTTTTTCGGTTGTGTTGCAAAAACTAGTGAAGGTTAGAGCAGAACTGGGAGGGCAATTTATTGACTCAGGCCACATACGACCCTGCTCAACTTAATCAATGAATTGGGGCTGCAGACGGCTGATATCCTGGCGGGCGGAGCTGGTTTGATGGCGAACACCTGGTACTTTGAAGGACGCAGCGTTCCTCTGGCTGAAATTGTGACTGCTTTTAAGCCTTTAGCTCAGCAGATCGACAATGACGACGTCGTCGTAGCAAGCATTGGCAATGTGTCGTGACTTACAAGTCGTATAATCAGGCAGCACAGAAGCTAGACAATACCTTGATTGGCACAGGCACCACTGTAGATACCTTCAGTATTTATGGGGCTAGCGACGAACGCTACCAGGTTATTAGGGGCAATCAGCAGGTGTGCCGCAACGACTGGCAGAGCGACTGGCAGACTTGATTGAAATCGGAACTGTTCTGGAAGCCCTCCGCAGAACGTTAATGATGTCCCAAACTCAGAGTGCAGCTGGCGTCAAACCGCTGGTGGCATAGATCCTTGACGGCAACGCGAGCAAATTGCTAAGTTAATAGAGGATTTAGAACCGATTGACACAAGAACAATGTCATTCGGTTGAGATCTTTCATTGAACCAAGTACCCACTACCTACTCGTCTCTGAGGTCAACGCCATGCCTGACAAACATTACAAATTAGCGAAATATTATGCATATTATTACTTTTACAAGGTTAAAGAAGTTCTATGAAAAATACCCTGATGCCGAATCTAGCTTACGGAGCTGGAATAAAATTACAAAAGCGGCCCATTGGAACAATTTTGCTGAGCTACGTAATACTTTTAATTCTGCCGACCAAGTTAGAGGTCTAACTATTTTCAACGTTGGAGGTAATAAGTATAGACTTATTACTTATATTGACTATCAAGCAAAAAAAGTGTTTATTCGTCATATACTGCCTCATGTAGACTATGATACAGACAAATGGAAAAATGACCCACGGTTTAGATAAGCCCACTGACTATTTTGAGCTGTTAAAAGCATTTCCTCCTCGGCCTATTAAATCTGAGTCTGAAATGCTTGCTCCTCAAAAAGTTATTGACTCTCTACTTGAGCACGCTCCGCTGACACCAGATGAGTCAGACTACCTTAATGTTCTAGGTACATTGATTTATGAGTACGAGCAAACTTTAGAGCCTATTCCTGACATTTACGGGGTAGAAATGCTCAAAGTTTTAATAGAAGATAGAGGACTCCGTCAGAAAGATTTACTACCCATTTTCAAAACAGAATCTATTATTTCTGCCATCCTCAACAATCAACGTAAGCTAACGGCTAGACATATCCAAGAGCTAGCAGAATTCTTTCATATTTCACCTGCTGCTTTCTTTCCACTACAACCTGATTAGTCACGACGTGCGCCTTTCTCTACCAGACTCACTCGCTAGCGGGTCAGCTCGTCGAGATTCCAGACCAGGGATTAGCGGAAAGTGTCAGAGCTCAGTACTCTAATGGCGACTACTTCAGCAATCGCAGCGGTCTTCCTTTAGCTTTTGTTGCTTAGGCAGGGAGTAGGCACAATAGTAGCGTAGCTGTCGTGAGCCGCTACCCAATCCTCGGAACCAGGAACGCTTGCGCCAATCGGACTCATCCCAAGAAAAATCGAGAGTGGAAAAGCCTCCCCTACAAACCACACTTGGCTAAGGTTCCATCGAAGCTGTAGTTAAAGTTATAACCCCGCTCAAAGGTAGGCAAATGACCCTGGTCAGGGTTACCATAATCCGGTTCGTAGCCAGGTTTAAAGTGCTCTCGGTGACCATCATAACTATACTGAATTAGCCACTCTCCCCCAGGGCGCTGCCACTGCATTTGGTTGTAGGCTTGGTGATAGTCCCTAGCTTGCTTGAGAATCTGGCGTTGGGCAGTGAAACCCAGATTACCATTACTGGCTTTGGACCAGAGTTGGTCTACTGTCTTGAGGTCCTGACAAGGGGGATGATCCGCCTCTTGTGGAGCAACGTGCCCTGTCTGAGCGGAATCGGGCCCAAAAGCCTTTAGAAGCGCCTCTGTAGTATCAACGTTTGCCCGCTTCCAGTTATGCGACTGCAAGTCATCGCGTAGATCGGTGTAATCTACTCCCTTAGTAGAAGTTAAAGGCACTGAAGATAAATCATTGCTGGGTGTTGAGCCGCTTGATTGAGATGATTTACCTCCAGTCGTCGGACTGGAATCGCCTGGTGTAGAGTTACTCGACTTACTTAGGTTTAAAACAGAATTTCGGGTGAACCACCAAAACAAACCACCGAGCACCCCAATTGTAATTAGAAGAGCTAGGACAAGAACAGGAGTTTCGTTTTTTTGAGCCATTGCAGTAGTCTCGTGGAGCCGCCATAGATAGGGCAGAAAAGCGGTGAGGATTTCCTCCCGCTTTTTACCTCTGTTAAGCAAAGCTGTTTGCCTACCCAATATCCGGGTAAGCACTCAACCTGGATTTGGGGCGCTTTTTAATTTTGACTAATCTAGATTTCAGCAACCGCTCGTTCAATCAGACGCCGAGCCAGGGTTTGAGTGCCGGTGTGTTCATAGTAGTTGGTGGTAACATCCAAGAACGCAGCCAGATAGTCCAACTTGTCATCGGCAACTTCAACAAACCGTTGCAGGTTGTTGACAACTTTTTGTGGCGTTAAATCCCGAGAGCCAACAAGATCGCTCATCCAGCCTTTAACTGAGTCAAAGCTTTCGTTTATGAAGTTTAGCTTGCCAGCAGAACTGCCGCCCGGAATAGCATCGTTAATTTGCTGGAAGGTGGAGTTTTGTTCTAAGTCCTTGGGACTTGTTTGACCGAGGACGGATTGCGCTTTGAGGATGAAGTCGGGACCGAGGGGAATCAGACCATCAACGCAAACTAAGGCGACCATCCGCACCAAGGACTCGCCGCTATATTCAGCCAAAGACGCTACAAAATCACCAATGCTGTCTCCTGGGATGCCGTTAATGCTGCAAAAGGCCACCAACTCGGCGACTAATTTCAATGACAAATCAATTGTTTGAGCTTTGTCAGCCTTAGGAGTGATTCGGTTTAAAAAACCCAGAAGGGGAACTTTCTCACCCACTTTGTTAGCCAGGGCAGCTGAACCAAGAGCCCGATCGGTTTTATCGACGGTTTGGTAAAGCCACATGCCTCGCTGGTATCCCTGGGAGCGGTCGTTGTACAGATAAATTGCTCGTTCGCCAATTTGCTGAATTAGATCTTCATCGGTTTCGCCAGTGACTGTGCGAATCGTGTTGTCGAAGCCAACCACGTTTTGCCACTCACCGGGAGCGACAAAATCGAGCGATCGCAGCATAGAAACAGTCAAGTTGTTAGTTGGCAGCTCATTAACCAATTCAAAAATCGGTTTGCTCACAACAGCCTCCTTTCTTTAGTGTTGGTTATCAAGGTATCGGGGAAATGAGGTCATTTAAGTCGAGCAAGGCCGTCGAGATTAAATTTTTGCAGCCAAGCTTCGCGATCGCTCTCGGTAAAGTCGGGATCGCGGGAAAGCACTTTGACTTGGTAGCGATCGGCTACGAGAATACTCGTTGCTGTCCTGCCCTGGTTAACAGCTGGATACCCAGCAAGTTTTTGAGTGCTTTGCTGGTATTTCGCCGCCGCAATCGGGTTGCTAGCTACATCGGAGATAGAGAGCATTGCCACATCCTTGCCGTCTTTTTTCAACTTCGCCTCTGCAAACCCTTTTTTCTCCTGAGTATAGACTCGCCCATAACCTGCCTGAGTAGGTGGGAAGAATTTGTTGAAACTACCACCCGATACAGGCGCTGCAGCGACGGTGCGATCTTGTACTGCCGTTGCTTGTTCTTTTCTGTGTTCGGTGCTTTGCTGTTGTGCCTGATCCCAACGTGACGGGGCAGCCTTCGTCCCACAAGACGACACCAGTAGCAACACGAACAGTAGTAAAGCAGCTAGGATTCTACGTCCACCACGGAAATTCATATCCCTTCTCCTTGTGCTTGAAGTTCTATAGTTATCACTAGCTTGGCGGGTTTGCCTTCCAGCTTAGGAGAGAATCTCAATTAGCTCTTTGAGCAATCACTGCATAGAACGGATCTCCACTAGCAGCACCGAACCATTGCAGAAAATTCCCAGCGGTGGACTTACGGGCAATCACTTCTGGAGAACTAAATCCCGGCACCGACTCGAAGTAGCTTTTAACCAGCTCAACTCGATTTGCTTCAGAACCCTCCCGCCATGCCTGAATCGCTTTTTGATAAAACATCCGGTTTGAGAAGCTGATAATTGCCAACCCACCCGGCTTGAGGATGCGGTGCATCTCGGTAAATACGGCTTCTGGATACTGCGAATACTGAACCGATACGGCGTTGAGGACGGCATCAAAATCTTGATCCTTAAGGGGGAGCTGAGGATTTTCGTTAAGATTCTGCACAAAGTAATGATCCAGCCTGGGATTGCGAGCCAGTTCCTCGGCATTGAGACCATGTGCTTCAACATGGGCAAATTCCATCTCACCTGGTAGATGGGAAACCCAACTGCTCATCATATCAAAGATGCGCGTTTTAGGCTTGAGGCGCTCCCGGTACAAATCTGTCAGCTGTTGGATGAAGCCTTCATCCACATGAGTCACAAAACGCGGATAGGAATAGAACAGATTGTCGTCTGCAGCGTCTAATTTGGTGCGTTGATCCGGTCGAAGCGGCATGAGTGTGAACGTTATGATACCTTTACCATTCCCAGTTTAGGAAAAATTACGAATTGTAAAGGTCAGGGAAAGGGTCTATAATGGCTTTCATCTTGCCAAAGACATAAAAATTAAGCTAGACTAATATTACGTGTACGAAGTAAACCCCCAAATGGCTTCTATATCCGTTAATTGCAACTTGGTCGAGGAGTGGGAGCAAGTTCTGGCACCTTACGGCATTGGGTACCGAATTAAACTGCTGTCTCAACTCATGGCTCGTAGATTGCAAGAGCTACTGGAGCCGTTTGGCTTGACTCCCTTTCACTGGGTCGTGCTGTGTTGTTTGTGGAGAGAAGATGGCCTGCCTACTTCGAGTATTGGGGAAAAACTGCAACAGGTGGGAGGCACCTTAACCGGCGTACTGGATCGGATGGAGGAACGGGGGCTGGTTCGCCGCGAGCGGGACATTGAAGATCGCCGCATTTGGCGGATTTGGCTGACCGAAGAAGGCAAGCAACTGCAAACGGTGTTGCCCCCGGTTGCGATTGAAGTCCGAGAGCAATCCCTAAAGGGAATTTCACAGCCAGAGCGCGAACTCCTCTCCCAAGTGGTGGATCAGGCGATCGCTAATTTGTCTTAGTCATTCTCAGGATAGAGTCAAAAACTACCCCTCACGATTGGTGCTTATTAGTATTTAGATTTGTTACCTTAATACTAAGGGTACTAAACAATAAACCTCTAATTACATCTCCCTAAATAGTAAGCACACTAAATTAACGGGTTCTTATTAAATCCTCCGCTTCGTGAAAACATTTCAAATCCTCATAGGTAAAAGATTATGGAACGCTCAAGCAACAATTTAAACGGAAAAGGAACCGCAGTACTGGATCAGGAAGTGAGCACGGTTGCCGAAACAGATGGGATTGTCACTCCAGCGGTAGCCGCCGCAATTGCTCCAGACAAAGAGCGGCAAACGGCACGAGTGGTAACGCCTGATGCTGATGAGGAAAAACAGCAACCAACATCACTGCCGCCTAAAGAGGGGAAAGAGGCATCTTCGCCCAAGCGTAATAAACGAAAGCCTTTAATTTATGCGGGATTGGGTGTGGCGGCAGTGGTTGCCAGCATTTTTGGTGTCCACTGGTGGCAGTACGCTTCCATTCACGAATCTACAGATGACGCCTATGTTACGGCTGACGTTCACCCGGTCAGTAGCCGGATTAATGGAACGGTAACTGGCGTGCTGGTAAACGACAACCAGCATGTGCAAGCAGGTCAACTCTTGGTGAAGCTTGATCCGCGTGACTATCAAGTACAAGTGCAGCAACTCCAAGCGTCGCTAGAAGCGGCTCAAAGTCAGGCAAATGCGGCCCGCTCTACGGTTAATCTCGCGTCTCAGAATGCTGTGGGTAATAATCAGCAGGCGCAAGGTAATGTTGCCAGTGCCAGCGCGGCGATTTCCACTGCAGTTGCAGCAGTCAAGGCGGCGCAAGCAGGAGTGCCAGCTGCCCAAGCGGCTGTTGCTCAGGCTGATGCCAATTTGCAAAGGGCGCAGGCGGATTATAACCGTTATCAAGCCTTGTATCAACAAGGAGCCGTGCCGCGTCAACAGCTCGATACTGCCCGAGCCACTTACCTGGTTGACGTAGCCCAGAGAAATTCAGCTGTGCAGGGAGTGGCGCAAGCTCAAGCATCCCTGGCTCAAGCCCAGGAGAATGTGACCAAAGCCCAAGCTGAACTGGCGGCTTCACGGGGAGCCCTGCAACAGGCTAGAGCTACTGGTGTTCAAACCCAGGTGAACCGCAGCCAGTACCAAGCTGCCGTAGCTGCGATCGCTCAAGCGCAAGCTAACCTCAACAACGCCAAGTTGCAGCTGTCCTACACGAATATTACCGCTCCCACTGCCGGGAGGGTGGGAAACAAAACCGTGCAAGTCGGGCAACGGTTGCAACCAGGTACTCCTTTAATGGCGATTACGGAGGACGATGACTGGGTGGTTGCCAACTTCAAAGAAACCCAGATTGGAAAGATGCGTATAGGGCAAAAGGTGGAAATCCACATCGATGCCTTCCCCGATCGCACCTTTATGGGTCATGTTGATAGTTTTTCGCCGGGGTCAGGAGCGACATTTGCCCTACTACCGTCGGATAATGCCACGGGCAACTTCACTAAGATTGTACAAAGGATCCCCGTCAAAATTGTCTTCGACCCGACTAGCGTCAGGGGTTATGAATCGCGGATCGCGCCTGGGATGTCAGTTGAAGCGAGCGTGGATTTGAAGTAGGGTGTCCCCACCAGGAGGGGGAGAGGCCGACAAGGCAGCCCCCCCTGCCTCTTATTGACTGATAATGAAAAGGTTAAACCAGGAATGTTGTGCCATCTAAGATGATAAATTCCCCACATACGAGGCGAATGCTGCGGGCTTTTAGCTCGAGAAATTACCGCCTCTATTTCGCAGGACAAGGCCTCTCTATGATTGGGACTTGGATGACTCTAGTCGCTACAAATTGGGTAGTTTATCAGTTAACAAACTCAGCCCTATTACTAGGTGTAGTTGGATTCGCCAGCCAAATTCCTACCTTTTTCCTAGCTCCCTTTGCAGGAGTTGTAGTTGATCGATGGAATCGTCGTCGGATATTAGTCATTACTCAAATACTTGCTATGTTACAGTCTTTGGCGCTAGCATTTCTGGCGCTAACAGGCAGCATTAATATTTGGTATATTATATTTCTGTGCATGTTTCAAGGTTTCATTAATGCCTTGTCTATGCCAACTCTTCAGGCTTTTGTTAAAGAAATTATAGAAAAGGAAGAAGATTTAGGAAATGCGATCGCTCTCAATTCTTCTTTGATCAGTAGCTCTCGATTAATCGGACCTGCCATTGGTGGTGTACTGATTGCCACCGTTGGTTCAGGAGTGTGTTTTCTAATTGACGGCATCAGCTATATTGCTGTGCTTGCCGCCCTCTTGTCTATGAAGATCGCCCCTAGCAAGAGAGCAGTCGAAACGACCTCTCCATGGCAAAGGCTGAAAGAAGGCTTCACTTATGCCTTTGGCTTCCCGCCCATTCGGTCAATTTTACTAATGATGTCTTTACTCGGTTTTATGGGCTTGCCCTATACCGTTCTTGCACCTATTTTTGCAACAAAGATTCTTCATGGCGGTCCTCAAACCCTTGGTTTTTTGATGACAGCTTCAGCAATGGGAGCTTTCATCGCTAGTGTTTATCTGAGTTATCGGCAAAGTGTAGTGGGTTTAGAATATGTAATTGCAGTGGCTCCCAGGATTTTGGGAATTGGTTTCATTATTTTTTCTCTCTCCCGTAGTCTTGGATTTTCGTTATTATTTATGGTGATAATTGGCTTTGCTGTAGTTCTACAGATTGCAGCCTGTAGCACATTTATCCAAACAATTGTGGAGGATGATAAGCGGGGCCGGATCATGAGCTTTTATAGCATGGCGTTTATGGGTATGGTGCCTTTTGGTAGTTTATTGTCAGGTTGGATAGCAAGTCAAATAGGCGCTCCAAATACCTTAATAATTAATGGCATATTTTGTATTTTAGGTTCATTCGTGTTTGCTAAACAGTTGCCATTATTAACCCGCTTAGTCAACCCTATTTATACAGAAATTGGTTTACTACCTAAGGTACATTCATAGTTTCGGCTAAGTTTAAAAACTAGATATATCCTCCCTTTTAACCCCCGACCTCTGAACCGGAGTACTGTTGTGGCTGATACAAGTGCAGTTAGGAAGCAAGGTCAAAAGCCTCCCGCCCAATCTCCGCCGTCCGAGCAGGTGCCCCTAAAAACCTGGATTGGTCTTTTTGGCGCCATGCTGGGCGCATTTATGGCGGTTTTAGATATTCAGATTACCAACTCCTCGCTCCAACAGATTTCCGGGGCACTAGGATCTACGACGGAGGAAGGTGCCTGGATCTCAACCGCTTATCTGGTAGCTGAGATTGTGACCATTCCACTAACAGGTTGGCTATCGCAAGTGTTTTCTGTGCGATGGTATCTAATCGGCAATTCCATCCTGTTTGTGGGCTTTTCAATCTTGTGTGCTTGGTCTTCGAGCCTTGGTGAGATGATTGTGTTCCGCGCTGGGCAAGGATTCACCGGGGGCGTGCTGATTCCCATGGCTTTCACAATTGTACTGACGACATTACCACCAACCAAACAGCCGATTGGTCTGGCAATGTTTTCGATTACAGCCACCTTTGCGCCCTCGATTGGTCCGACAATTGGAGGGTGGCTGACGGATAACTTTGGCTGGCAGTACAACTTCTACTTGAATGTCATTCCAGGGATAATACTGATAGGCATAGTTTTGTACGCCATTCCCAGCCAGCCCCTGCATCTGGATCGATTGAAGGGAGGTGACTGGTTGGGCATCATTTCCATGGCGATCGGCTTAGGCTGTCTGGAAGTTGTTTTAGAAGAAGGGGAGCGCTGGGATTGGTTTGGTTCTCCGGCAATTAGGCAATTGGCAGTCATTGCTGCTATTTTTATCACTCTTTTCCTTTGGATTGAGCTAACCCGTAAGAAACCTTTTATCAATCTGCGCTTGTTAATCCGCCGCAACTTTGCCATCGGCAGCTTGTCTGGTATAGCCCTTGGATTAGGGCTATACGGCACGGTGTATATTATCCCCCTGTATCTCGGTCAGATCCAGGATTACAGCCCCCAGCAAATTGGTGAGGTGATCATGTGGTCAGGAGTACCGCAGCTTTTCCTGATCCCGTTCGTACCCAAGCTCATGCAGCGCTTTGATGTTCGTTGGCTGGCTGCGGTAGGGTTTAGCATTTTTGCAGTCAGTTGTTTCATGAACTCAACCATGACGCATTATACCGCAATACAGGAACTGCGCTGGTCACAGCTTGTCCGCGCTCTGGGACAACCCCTGATGATCTTACCGCTTTCGTCTATTGCCACGGCAAATATTGAAAAAGAACAAGCTGGCTCTGCCTCAGGTCTATTTAACATGATGCGCAACTTGGGTGGGTCAGTTGGGATTGCGGCTCTGTCAACGCTGCTAACTAGGCGGGAGCAATTTCACTCCCAGCGTGTAGGAGATGCTGTCTCGTTGTATAGCCCCCAAACTCAGCAGCGAATCGATCAGCTGACTCAGTTCTTTCAGAGTCGGGGAAGTGATCCTAGTACCGCCCACAATGAAGCGCTCAAACAGATCGCAAATATAATCCGCCGCGAAGCCTACGTAATGGCCTACAACGATTGCTTTTACTTTATTGGTATTGCGCTGCTGGTGTGTGCCATTACCCTGCTTTTCTGTAAAAAGCCGAAGGCAGGCGCTGGTGCAGCCGCCCATTGAACTCACCTCGGCAAGGTTCCAAGGGAAGGGGGTTTAGTGGATTAGAAGTCAACGAAGTCGCCTCCTTGAAGCTCGCGCCACTCAGTGTCCTGTTCGTAGTAACGAACCATCTCCTCGGCTTGTTCTGCCAGAATACGACTGCGTTCTGCTACAGGTAGCCGTAGAAAAGCTCGGCGCTCGATGAGCGACAGTGATTCTTCAAAGGCGATCGGCTCTTTCAGTAGATCCTGAGCCTTTTCAGCAGTAATGAGCTTCTCGGCTAGAGCTTGTAACACATTCTGCCGCAACCATTGTAGTTGTTCGGTAGGCAGTTCTCCTGGTTCCTGGCATCGCCAACCTCGCTTGTTAATGTGAATGCACCAGTCTCGGTAGTGGGATTCGTTAATTATGTCCAGATCTCGCAGCCGGTATAGTAAAGCCTGCAAGCTCATCCCGAAATACTGCTTTAGCAACAGCAACTCCTCAAGGCTAAGAGATGTTCGCCGCCGCCCAACTTCCTGGTAAACTGATGACGCTGGAGCAAGAAATGCAGCCCCAAAGCGGAATGCGGCTTTCTCTTGGTCTACATTTTCCGGCACGCGCAGAACTAAATGTCCTTGCGACGCTGGCGATCAGGTCCAGCCCCATCTGCCATAGCCCACGCAAATGCTCCGCAGACTGCTCCACCTCCTCAACTGTACTAACTGAAAAAGCCATGATTGGAAGTTTTACGTTGCTTTCTGGGTGAATCAACTGCTGCAAGCGAACGCGCTCCTCCAAGTTCTGGCTAACCCATCCTTCGATCCGCTGCTGCTCCCGCTTTGGCAGCCTAGACGCTTTACGGTAGGCAATGAACTGAACGTTAATGTCTGGTTCGCTAAAAAGCTGCGCTGCCTTTACCCCCAAAGCTGATGCCAGCTTAGTGAGTATCCGGGATGTAGGTTGAGATCGCCCTTGCTCGTACTTGGAAAGAGCCTGCTTTGTCACCACCCCCCCTAATTCAGCTGCTAGGGCTTCTAACGATAAGCCCCGAGCTAAACGCAACTGCTTTAGTCTCTGGCTATTCATAAGACTCTATCTCAAAACGGAAGCTCAATGAGCTTTTTGATTTATCTAGTCCACAATGTGTCGCTGTCGCAGTTGTGCAATTAACGCTCTCATAAACTCAATAAATGCACGCACCTTGGCGGACAGATGCTTCTTTTGAGGATAGACAACCGCGATCGGCAGTTCTACAGTCGTGGTGTATTCGGTTAGAATCGGCTTCAATTTGCCGTTGGCGATCGCGCTTCCCACAACATAATTGAGTGCTTGAATAATGCCTACGCCGTTGATTGCAGCATCCAGCATTGCTTCCGCATTATCTACCCGCAGCGTACCTAGAACTGCTAGTTGCAGTGTTTCGCCCTTGTCCTGAAATCCCCACTCGTAGTGGCGGCGTGTTTGTGGATAGATAAAATTTACACACTGATGATTCAGCAGATCGGCTGGCGTTTTCGGTGTTCCGTGCTGTTTCAGATAAGCGGGAGCCGCGCAAGTGATAAATTTTGCCATGCTGACTGGATGCAGAATCAAACGGTTATCGATCCCTGTTCCAACTCGCACGGTTGCATCAATCCCTTCTTCGATCAGATCGATATTACGATCGCTGAGCGACACATCCAACGTAATCTCTGGATACTGCGCCATAAATTGTGGCAATGCCGGAAGGATGTGCATTTTGCCCAGCGCAACCGATAGATCGAGTCGCAACCTGCCACGGGGTATTATTTTAGATTGGCTAATGTCAGCTTCAGCTTCTTCAATCTCATCGAGAATCTGTCGTGCTCGATCAAAAAAAGCAGAGCCATCTTCGGTAAGCGACAGGCTGCGCGTTGTCCGGTTCAGCAATCGCACTCCTAAACGTTCTTCGAGTCGCTGAATCGCTTTGCTAACCGCAGACGGTGACATTCCTAGTTGTCTAGCGGTTTCAGAAAAGCTGAGGGTTTGAGCCGCTCGGACAAACAGCGTAAAGTCATTCAGCTTGTCCATGATTTAAGAAGTTAATTCACAAGTATTGTGAATCATAATCTCTTTTTCTTTTACTGTGCTTAAGTTAACTTTGACAAGAGGAGGAAAGCTGACCGATAGGGAAAAGTAAAATATGCCGCTAACACTCGAACAAATTACCAAGCATACTCACGAGTTTATGGCAGCGTGGATGAGAGACTGGACAGAAGCAAGCGAAGCAGCGGTCGAGCGTATGGTGTCCGCTTATGCTCCTGATGGCGTAAAATGGGCATCTCCGTTCAGCACAGCCAAGGGGCACGAGGGCATCCGCACCTATGAGTCTATGATACTCACCCAAAGAAACGGCAAAGCTAAGCCAGATCAGTTCTTGGGCGTTGCTGGCAATCTTGGCGTTGCTCGCTGGGAAATTGAGTATGATCTGCTTCCTAAATCCGAGTGGTCATCAAGGATACCGCAAAGAATTCTTGAGTGCCCTGAGTGGCAGACATTTAATCAAATACCGTTCTCCTCAAACGGCAACCGTATCAAGCAAGCAGGAATTGCCACTATTGAATTCAACGAAGAAGGCTTGGTGACGGAGCTTCGAGAATATTGGGAAACGAAAATTATCAGCTAGGTTGTTTAATTCTCAATGATAACATCTTAGCTGGTACGAGCTTGTTTCTCTGCTTTGTAACGAGTCAAGGAATGAGACAGGAATTGCTTACTCCAAGTCTGGACGATGTAAAGTCATTCCCTATCATAGTCATGATTAACGTCTCAATGTAGAGCGTGCGCTAGAAGAACAAGCGAGAGAACACAGATAGTTGCAAACAAAAGGAGAACAAAAGCAATGAATTTGTCAGAAGAAAGAGTTGCTGAACTGACAAAGGAATGGGCTGAGGAGTGGATGAAAATTTGGGAGGAGGCGAGTCCAGCGTCTGTCGAGCGTAACCGCGATTTGTTTGTTCCAGATGGCGTCTACCACGCCACAACTTTCAGCGAGGCTGTGGGAATTGAAAAAATTATTGTCATTCAATCGATGCCGCTTGTGCAGCAGAATGGCAAAGGAAGTACAAAGTATGTCGGTGTTGCTGGAGACTTGGGCGTTTTTACTTGGGAGATTGAGTACGAAGTCATATCCAAGCAGGAGTGGTCTTCGCGTGTGCCTCAAGAGATTCTGAACTCGCCAGAATGGGAATCCTTTCGTGCAATTCCGTTCGCGCCTGACAAATCAACTCCGATTAAGCAGGCAGGTATCGCCACATTGGAGTTCAACGACGACGGCTTGGTAACTCACTTT
Organism: uncultured bacterium; assembly: GCA_964250845.1. Lineage (GTDB taxonomy): Bacteria > Cyanobacteriota > Cyanobacteriia > Cyanobacteriales > Chroococcidiopsidaceae > CAXUIG01. The sequence goes on from CAXUIG010000013.1 coordinate 22,688, forward strand.
CGAGAGTATTGGTTCACTAAGATGCTTGACACAGAAGCCTGAACTGCTCGTGTGCTGACAATTCATTATGCGGAGGCGATCGGTCTAGCAATGGTATTAGAGAAATACTGTAACTACTCAGGCTTGAAACAAAGTAGCGATTTGCGCGAAAGCACCAAAGACACTGTAAGGTATGAGCAACGATCCGCAAAGCAGAGGAAAGCCCCTTGAGCAACTCCCCTCGAAAGCCCGCGATTAGTCGAGATGAAATCCGAGCGGTCTACGCGCAGGGAGAAGATGCGATGGCAATTTTGCCGGAGTATGAAGGCATTAGTGTGCATGATGGACTGAAGATCTCTGCCCAATATGCCTGTGGTCATGCCTGGTGCAATGCTCATAATTTACGGGAGCTAGCCTTGATCACCGAACGCTATGCGCAGATTTGGCTAGGTTTCAACCTGAGTAGTTACCTTTGAACTGAAAAGGAACAAGATGACGAGTTATGAACAATAAGCAAGTTTCCGTTGTGATTCTCTTCCAAGCCAAACCTGGGATGGAAGAGACGGTAAAGCAGGAGATGATGCGGCTGATCCCGCCGGTCATCGCTGAAGCCCAATGTATCAACGTCAACCTACATCAAGACCCGGATGAGCGAACGCGCTTTATGCTCTACGAGAACTGGGCTGACAAAGACTATTACACAGGTGAGCACATGCGGACATCTCACCTGCAAGCTTACCTCAAGAAGTCCGAGGAGTTCTTGGCTGAACCGCCGCGCCTCATCTTCTGGGAACTGCTTAGTGAAAACGTCGGAGCGCATCGCTGTGCACAGTAAAAGGAGAACTGATGATGACGAAAATCGATTTTGTTGCCTGCGTTACGCTTAAGCGAAAGAAGGGTGTACCACTGGATTTGTTTCACACCTACTGGCGCGATGTGCATGGCCCAATCGCTGCACGTATACCAGGGATGCACGACTATTACCAGCATCATCTTGCTTACGATGAAGGTGGCGCGTGGCAGTTCGTCCCTGGTATCAATTACGACTTCCCAGAAGCAGATCGCTTTGACGGTCTTGGCGAAGGAACTTTCGCCACCGAAGATGATGTTCAGAAGTATTTCACTGGTGCAGGCGGCGTGCTGATGAAGGACGAGCCGAACCTGTTTGAGGAAACGGTGGTGTACACCACCAACGGGAGCAACTCGAAGACCTATGTGGATGGAATTAAAGATGAATCGCTGCATGGAATTAGCGATCGTGTCAAGTTTATCATCTTGTTCAAGAAGGCAGATACTGTCAGCATTGAAGACTTTCGCCGCTACATTGCAGAAAGTTTCGCGCCAGCACTGGTTGAAAGCGGGCATGTAGTGAAGCTGCGCCTGCATCTGCTCGATGAACACGACAATACTAGCCCGCCGAATGAGTCGGAGCTATCACAGAGCGTGTCGCACTACAAGCCGCTAGAAAAGCAGTACCAAGCCCTGCTGGAGATTGCCTTTACCGATCGCTTGGAGATGAGTCGGTTCTTTGCCTCGTCGGAGTATGTGGCAACCGTCAAAGAACAGCCCTCGTTCATTCGGCAGATTCACACCTTTGTCGTGTGCCAGACCTACACCCTGATTGCCGACGGTAAGCTTACCCTGGCAGGCTTGCGCGGTTACCATGAAGCGGAATTGATTACGCGAATTGGGGCAGTTAATCAGCTAGAGGATGACGTGGTGAATCTAATGCTTGGCAAGAAGTAAATTATGTGTGGTGGCTGCTGCGTTGAGACAAAAGGCATAACTGTTGGAGAACCGTTAGCAAGCGCCACATCTTACGCTGTCGAGCATATTTCAAGAGGAACATTGAGGAGTAAACCGACCGAAGTGCCGCTTACAGTCGTTTTTGACATTCGCAATGGTCAAATTGTTGGTATTCGTGAGTACACCGTCCCCTAACCTACATTTGATTTTTAGCAAAATTCTAACTGAATGCAGGAGTAGTTTTCATGACAGATTTTGCCGGAAAAGTTGCTATGGTAACGGGCGGAAACGCTGGAATTGGGCGAGCAACTGCGATCGCTTTTGCACGAGAAGGAGCTAAAGTTGTGGTTGCCGCACGGCGCGAGACTGAAGGCGAAGAAACAGTACGTCTAATTCAAGAAGCAGGAGGCGAGGGGCTTTTCGTCCGCACCGATGTTGCGAATCCAAGCGATATTGAAAGCCTGTTTGAAAAAACGATCGCAGTCTACGGTAGCTTGGACTACGCCTTCAATAATGCTGGCATGGAGAACCCACAAGCGCCCTTAGCCGAGCAAGCTGAAAGTGATTTCGAGCGAGTGATGAGCGTTAATCTTAAAAGTGTTTGGCTCTGTATGAAGCATGAAATTCTGCTGATGAACCAACGCGGTAACGGCGCGCTTGCTAACAACTCGGTTTACTCAGCAAGCAAACATGGTGTTTTAGGGCTAACGAAATCGGCAGCATTAGAGTATGCCAAGCAGGGTATTCGCGTCAATGCCGTATGTCCCGGTGACATTGAAACTGACATCGCACGTCGCGTTGTTGGTAGCGAAGAAGGCATAAAACAGTATGCGGCGTCTAATTTAATGGGGCGTTGGGGACAACCCGCAGACATTGCTGAAACAGTGCTTTGGCTCTGTTCAAATAAAGCAGGTTGGGTGACAGGTCAAGCGAATTTCTTAGTATTGATGGTCAAGCAGTTTTTGCAAATCCGCTTTCAAAGTGCATAACACCCTTTATGAATGCAAACAAGGCTCTCTTTACTTCAATTGAACTGGGTACTTACACCCTTCCCAACCGAATTGTAATGCCAGCTATGACCCGCAACCGCACCGGAGATCACGGTATTCCAAGCGAACTGAATGCAGAGTATTACGCTCAACGAGCGACGGCTGGATTAATCATTACCGAGGGAACCTACCCTCACCCAACCAGTCGCGCTTACACTGGACAACCGGGAATCTACACCGATGAACAGGTTGCGGGTTGGCGACTCGTAACCGATGCGGTTCATCAGGCGGGTGGGCATATTTTCTTACAAATTCATCATGCCGGACGCATTAGCCATCCTTCTCTGTTGCCTGATGGCATCCTCCCCGTTGCTCCCAGTGCGGTGCGTCCCAAAGGTGAAGTGCATACCCCGTTTGGAAAAGACGAATATCCGACACCGAGAGCCTTAGAGCTGAAGGAGATTCCGCAGATCGTTGAGATGTTTCGCAATGCCACAAAACGGGCTGTGGAAGCTGGATTTGATGGGGTCGAACTGCATGGAGCAAATGGGTATTTGCCGCACTCATTTTTGTCGAGCCTGACCAATCTGCGTACCGATGAATATGGCGGCAGCGTAGAAAATCGGTCGCGCTTTTTCCTAGAAGTGGTCAAAGCAATGGCAAGTGTACGCGGCGGTCAGTATGTCGGAGTCAAAGTGTCCCCCTGGAAGTTCTTGCCCCACGACATTGAGGAAACTGACACCGAAGCAATTTATCCTTACCTTGCCGAACAACTTTCTGACCTCAATCTTGCCTCAATGCATGTTCAACTGCCAATGGTCACGTTTGGCAATCAACCGGATGCTCCGTTTGATTTAGCAAAACTGATTCGTCCTTACTTTAAGGGGGTGATGATGGTCGATGGCAGTTTGGATAAAGAAACAGCGATCGCTCGCCTGGAAGCTGGTGATGCCGATCTGGTCGCCTTCGGTCGTGCCTTTCTCGCTAACCCTGACCTACCCCAACGTCTCCGTCAGAATGCTGCTTTGAATGAAGTTGACTACAATACTTTCTACACACCAGGAGTAAAGGGCTACACTGACTATCCCACGCTTGAGTTAACAAACTAATGACTCTATCTCGCGCTGCCCTTGAAACTTGCTATCTCCAGGCGATGGTTGCTCGGTCTGGAGTCGCGTTGTCGGTTCTCAGCGAAGCCGAATTGCAAGCGTCGATCGCGACCCTGTTGCAGTCACACCCACTCAACACCGACGTTTGGATTTTCGCGTATGGCTCCCTGATTTGGAATCCTTGCTTTCGATTTGCCCAATCGCGGGTTGTCAAGCTCTACGGTTGGCATCGCCACTTCTGTTTATGGACTCCGCTCGGTCGCGGCACACCTGACAATCCAGGATTAGTGTTGGGTTTAAAGACTGGTGGAAGCTGCCAAGGGGTGGCTTATCGAATTGCGGCGGTTGATGTGGAGACGGAACTGCTATTAATTTGGCGGCGAGAAATGGTGGTTGGTTCTTACATTCCCCGGTGGGTTAAAGTGTCCGATAATCAGGAAACAAAGGGGAACACGGCATGTCGTAAAGCTGCCGCGTTCATCATTAATCCTCACCATTCTTGCTATGCCGGAAACCTATCACGGGAAAGGATTCTGCAAAGTCTGGCTACGGCTCAAGGTGAATTAGGCAAAGAGTGCTGAGTATTTGCAGCAAACAATCGAAGGATTAAGGCAGGTTGGTATCCGTGACCCGCAATTGTTGCAGTTGCAGCAGACCTTGATTGACGGTGGGTACATTTAAGCTTGATACGCAACCGCAATTAGCGCCTAACGCAATTACTGAAAGAACGATGCCTAACAACACAAGTCTGCCTCTAAGCAGTTGTCCCGATGAAAGCGCTCGGCAGTGACGACTGCTTGCCAGGAAGCATATGACAACAACGTACCCTGAAGACGCGAGAACACTGACGATGCCTAAGTTGCCGAGCGTTAATATTTGGGTCAGAGAAATGTGTCCCCAATTTGAGTAGCGTAATCAGACCGAGGGCAGTCAGAATCACCCTAATTTTTCCAACAAAGCTTAAAAACCGCTTTCTAAAACTTTCGAGCTTCTCAACTATACCTAACTGCTGCAATGGTTCACCAAGCTTCAAATCAATTACCAACACTTTGGCATGTTCCAGATGAACTTTGGCAGAAGCTAGAATTCATTTTGGGTAAATATGATCCACCAAACTCTATCGGACGTAAACGGATTGATGCTCGCGCTGCCCTCGATGCCATTATTTTTCGACTTCGCAGTGGGTGTCAGTGGAACCAATTACCTGCTGGATTTCCTGATGATAGTTCTGTTCATCGCACGTTTCAACGGTGGGAACAGAATGGCGTTTTGGATCAGATCTGGGCAACGTTGGTCAAAGAATGTGAAGAACTCGGTGGAGTTGATTGGCAGTGGCAAAGTGTAGATGCAGCAATGGCAAAGGCTCGATTCGGTGGCGATGAAATTGATCCAAATCCCACTGACCGGGCTAAACTTGGAACCAAAAGGAGCGTGCTTACCGAAGCAGGTTGATCTTTAAGACAACGCATTTTCCAAATCTTCTTTCAAGTCTCTCTGATTCTCAATTCCAACCGAAAGGCGGACTAAATTGTCTTTAATCCCCCGTTTGAGCCTTTCATCTTCTGATAGAGAGCTGTGGGTCATTTTTGCAGGATAGCAAATCAGCGATTCAACACCTCCTAAGCTCTCAGCTAGCAAAAATAACTTAAGTCGAGAAACAAATCGTTCTACCTCAGCAAATCCTCCTTTTAATTCCAAACTGATCATCCCTCCAAATCCAGTCATTTGTTTTTTCGCCAGATAATATTGCTCAGAGCTTGGCAATCCCGGATAATATATTCGTTCTATTTTTGGATGTTTTTCTAAAAATTCAGCCAGAAATAAAGCATTTTTTTCATGTTCTCGCATCCTCACAGCCAAAGTTTTAATTCCCCGTAGCACTAACCAGCTATCCAAGGGACTTGGAACAGCACCAATCGCATTCTGGTAAAATTTCAAATCACTATATAGTTGTTCGTTAGAAGTAACAATAGCGCCCCCGATTATATCACTGTGACCAGAAAGATATTTAGTGGTACTATGGACAACAATATCTGCTCCTAATTCAAGCGGTCTTTGGAAATACGAACTGGCAAAAGTATTATCAACCGCTAGAATTATATTGTGCTCTCGAGCAATTTTTGAAATAAATTCGATATCTACAACCTTTAAAAGCGGATTAGTCGGTGTTTCAATCCAAATAAGTTTTGTATTAGGTTGAATCGCCTTTTTAAAATCTGTTATTTCATCAACATCTACATAAGTTGTTGTCACACCCCAATTTTTTACAACCTTCTCTAGAAGTCTATAGGTTCCCCCATATAGATCATCTCCTGCAAGAATATGATCGCCGCTTTTAAGCAGACTCAATACCGTGGTTGTAGCAGAAACGCCGGAAGCAAAAGCCAGACCGAATTTTCCTCCCTCAATCGAGGCAAGAGCATCTTCTAACGCTGCTCTCGTCGGGTTACCTGTTCGAGAATATTCATAACCCTTATGGCTACCGATTCCATCTTGCTGATATGTTGAAGTCAAATATATAGGGACAATTACGGCACCTGTCAATGGGTCTGGTTGCTGACCATCATGTATAGCTCTGGTTTCAAATTCCATCCGTTATTCCTCCGTTTCACTTATCCAATACTTGATTAAATCGGCTCTGGTAATTAATCCTATGGGAACTTCGTCCCGCTTGATTATGATAGCGGTAGTTCCAGATAACAGCACTCTATAAGCTTCGGCAATATCGACTTCTTCATCAAGAATCGGTAAAGGTTTACCCATGACAGCCGAAATTTCCTGGTTAGAAAAATTAATACCCTCGTGCAGTAGTTTCATTAAAGATGCTTCATTTAAACTTCCTACTACATCATTATTATCGATCACTGGCAGTTGCGATATATTAAGTCGTTGCAGAAGATCTGTGGCTTGACTTAGGGTTTCCCGTGGACTCACAGAAATGAGTGAGGGAAAATCTTTTTTCTGGGCAATAATCTCTGCTATTTTTGCAGATTTTATAGTTTTACCTTCCCAGAACCCATTTTCCTGCATCCATGAATCGGAATAGATTTTATTGATGTAATTTCTACCTGTATCTGGCAAAATAGCCACAATCTGTTTAGGTTCTGATAACCGCTGAGTGTATTTTAAAGCTGCTGCTAAAGCGGTTCCGCAAGAACCTCCCACTAGTAATCCTTCCTCTCTCGCCAGACGACGGGCCATATTAAAAGACTCTTTATCGCTGACTCTAATCATTTCATCTACTAATTGCCGGTTAAAAGTCTTGGGAATAAAGTCTTCGCCTATTCCCTCTAATTTATAAGACTTGGGGCTATCTCCAGAAAGAATTGATCCTTCTGGGTCAGCACCTACAATCACAATATTCGGGTTTTGCTCTTTGAGATATTTTGCCGTGCCGGAAATAGTTCCGCCGGTTCCCATGCCAGCAACTAAAACGTCAATCTTGCCGTTGGTATCTGACCAAATCTCTGGCCCCGTCGTTAAATAATGGGCTAAAGGATTATTAGGATTGGCGAATTGATTTGGTCTATAAGCTCCTGGTATTTCTTTGGCAAGTCTTTCTGCTACCCCATTATAGCTTTCTGGAGAGTCAGGGGGCACGGATGTAGGAGTAATCACAACTTCCGCTCCATAAGCTTTTAGCAGGTTAATTTTATCCTGACTCATTTTATCAGGCATAACAAATATGCACCGATATTTTTTGATCGCAGCAACCAGCGCCAAACCGACACCAGTATTGCCTGCTGTTGCCTCAATTATTGTCCCGCCCGGTTGCAAAAGACCTTCTTTTTCTGCCGCTTCAATCATGGTAAGACCTATTCTATCTTTTGTGCTGCCGCCAGGATTAAGGGATTCTAATTTTACATATATTGTTGATGAAAATCCTTGGGTTATACTATTAAGCTTAATTAGGGGAGTTCTGCCAATTGCTTCAAGAATGTTATTGTAAGTTGCCATAATGCACCTCTATAACTGTTAGCGGATGAGCAAACCCCTAAGATGGAAAACATCCTTGGCGCTCTAAATTTCGTAGTGCCAGAACGGCATTTGGTCATGCAGAACGATGAATTGGCGCTCTTGGCGCTGGATAATTCCCTGCTTCTCTAAGTCATTGAGCAGCCGTGTGACCGTTACGCGGGTTAAACCGATGAGGTCGGCAATGTCCTGATGGGTTAAGCGTAGATCAATTAATTGTCCTTGCTCGACTTCTTGACCAAACCGTTTGGCCAACCATCCAAACAGTCGTAGCAGTGCAAATTCAGCCTGTCGGCAGTGCAGAATCTCCATTAACTCTCCAGAGCGCTGAATATGCACAATCATGGCCTCCGTAGCTTCGTGCCAGCTGTGAGCTGGCAGTAGGGTTGCCTTCACCGGGGTGAGACATTCAATTTGATAAGGCTGAGCCTTTGAGAGAACTCTGCCTACAACATCCTGCGGTCCCCATAATCCTAGGGTAATGGAGTTTCCGTCTTCTAGCACAGTCATGGTGCGAACCACGCCAGTTTCAAGCAGCCAGAGGGAATCGCGATTTAGAGGTAGGAGCGAGCGACGCTCAAACGAATATTCCGTTAGAGCAGTAGACAGATGGGGTGAAACCGGGGAGCAGGTCATAGTAAGTTATCCGGCGTTGTGAATGCATTAGGGCAATCGAGAGTCAGCGGCAATCCTTGCTAAATCCCAGCATTTGTTACCAATTGTTTACCTCTGTTTCGAGGTTAGATGTCTAGAAATCAACCTTGCTATCTTATGGCAACTGACTCAGTTGCTTAAGTTAACACCTTAGTCACTTAATATACGGCAAATTGGTAGATTTAATGTAGATATTTGTTAACAAAGGAATTATCTCATATCCAGAGAGGGAAAAAAGTTTGCGTGTTTCGGTGCTGGTGTACTCAGGCACCTGGATGTTCAGTGATTAACAGCGTGCGATTCGACCACACCCCAGATCAGTTACCCTCTTGCTTTTTTAAGCAATCTGTGTAATTCTCAAACTTGGGTACAATATACGGTTATTTGCTCGATTAACCGTATTAATCGAATGCATTTGCGGATTCACGACATCGCTATGCCGAAGCTACGCGCATGCTACACCAACGCGATCCGCTCTGCGTCGCCCCCTTGGGGCATCGCACTGTCACAGAGCCCACGAGTTCGTTCGTTAGAACTAGTGGCGTAGTGGCTCGACGTCGCTTACACACCTATTGAATTAAAGGATGAGCAAAAAATGCTATATGGGCAAATTGAAACGGAAATGGCAGATGGAGAACCCTGGTTATGGCAACAAACTAGACTAACACACCATCTCCAGCTTTTAGTGGAGCAAGAACAGGAAACAATAGATATTTACGATCAGACTTTACTAGATCACACTCAAGACTTCAGAATAAGCGCATCAAATTTGTCAAGCACTACTAAAGGCTCGGTTAGCATTTTGTATCAACTGTTTTCCCATTACTTGTGCCTATTGGTGGGAAGGAAAAATTAAAGCTTATGACTCTACCTCCAAATGCCAATCCCAAGCTGGTCTGCATCCGCACTCGCATTCCCAAAACCTATCAGAAACAACCGATTATTTCCAGATTAATCTCCCGCTACGCTTTAAAAATCAATATTGCAGCGGCTCTTTTGGGAACTCGTGACCGAAACGACGGTTGGCTTGATTTAGAATTTCAAGGGAGTCCTCAACAGATAGAAGCAGGTCTTGCCTATCTCCAAGAACTGAATATAGAGATCTTCAAACTTACTCTCAAAAGCCTTCTGGAAGCAAAGAGAGAAAAGTCTCAGCTCTTAGGCGTTATCAGTGATAGCGAGCTACCGATAGAGGAGATTCACACAATTCCATCGCAGCCAGAAAATGATTTAACTGTACAAGCAGGACAAACAACTCGGACTAAGTTTCAGGTCTGCATCCCCAAAAACTATCGCTCCCAACCCGTGATTGCCGAGCTAGTTTCCCGCTATGGATTAACCATTAACATTACCAGTGCCCTCTTAGGTGCCGAGGCTGAAGATGACGGCTGGTTTGATTTAGAATTGTGGGGCAGCCGTAGACAGATTTTATTGGGCGTGAGGTATCTAAAGCAGTTAGGCTCACAAACTTGGTGAGCATCCCCGAACTGGCTAGGGGATTTTTAAGGTTGTAGCTTGAGCAACCGCTCCCGAGCAGCGTCAAGCGTTGCTGTTTTTTTACTAAAACAGAAACGGATAAACCGCTTCCCCTCTTCCGGTTTAAAGAAAAAGCTGGAGCCAGGAACCACAGCGACACCAATTTCTTTAATTAGATAATTTGTAAATTCGATGTCGCTTTTATAACCAAAGCCGGAGATAGCCGCAAACACATAGTAAGCCCCCTTGGGCACAAAATACTGAATACCCGCCTCATCTAAAGTCAGAAGGAAGCTATCTCGTTTTTCCTGGTAAAGCCTGGTTAGATCCTCATAGTAGGTGAGCGGAAGCTGCATGGCGGCAACACCGGCTCGCTGTAGCGGTGCTGGAGCTCCAACGGTGAGGAAGTCGTGTACCTTGCGAATAGCTCCGGTCAATTCCGGGTTAGCCAATATGTAGCCGACTCGCCATCCCGTCACACTATAGGTCTTGGAAAGGCCGTTAATCGTGACCGTCCGCTCTGCCATGCCCGGAAGTGTTGCCATGGCGACATGCTTGCCACCGTCATAAAGAATATGCTCATAGATTTCATCAGTGAAAGCCAGCACGTCCCATTTCTGGCACAGCTCGGCAATAAAGGTCAGTTCATCCAGGGTAAACACTTTACCCGTCGGATTGTGGGGGGTATTGATAATAATGGCCTTAGTCTGCGAGTTGAAAGCCTGGCGTAACTCAGCCGGATCGAAAGACCAGTCGGGGGGATGAAGCGTAACATAACGGGGCGAAGCACCGGCTAAAACAGCATCTGGACCATAATTTTCGTAATACGGCTCAAACACAATCACTTCTTCGCCAGGATCGACTGTAGCCAGCATGGTAGCAGCCATGGCCTCTGTTGACCCACAGGTCACAGTGATTTGCTTTTCTGGGTCAATATCCAAGCCCAAATACCAACGGACCTTCTCGGCGATCGCTTGACGAAACGGGCGATCGCCCCACGTTATGGCGTATTGGTTGATATCTTCTTGAATAGCTTGGCAGGCAGCGCTTTTAAGCTCAGGGGGACAAGGAAAATCTGGAAAACCCTGAGCTAGATTCACTGCATTGTATTGCAGCGCCACTCTCGTCATTTCTCGAATGACGGATTCTGTGAACTGAGCCGCCTTAGACGATGTTTTATGCTTCTGAATATGAGTCACCCTCTCATTCCTCCATCAATGTCATCTGGAGCGTCACGCTGTTTAACAGCATATCTTGACCATCCTTTCTAACGATTTGAGGCCAATCTTCTTAATATACGGTAATTTGGTAAAACTAAAGTATTTTATAAAAAAAATATATAATTAGCACAAATCGCCTCAGATAGCAAGCCCCGATTTCTTGGTGATTATTTTCATGTTGGACTTTGACTCGGGAGATCCGGCTGGTTGCTACACTACGAGCAGGTTCATGAACTCATTTACTGAAGTCTCGGCAAGTGTCTTTCCATCCATCAGCAGACTCAAAATAGCCTCTGACTGTTTTGCAGAGAAACGGCTCGTGAGATTCCCCTTGAACTTTTCGATCAGCTTAGGGATTCCCTCTTCCCTGCGTCTGGGGTGACCTAGAGGGTATTCCACCTCAACCTGTTCCGTGTGTGAGCCATCTTTAAAGAATATCTGCACGGCGTTGGCGATGGAGCGCTTTTCCGGGTCGAGATAATCCTTGCTGTATTGCTGATTCTCCTCAACGTGCATCTTTTCTCGGAGCGCATCAATCCGAGGATCTGCGGCGATATGATCCTCATAGTGATCGGCGGTGAGTTCCCCGAATATGAGACTGATCGCAACCATATACTGTAGGCAATGATCCCGATCAGCAAAGTTTCGCAGCTCGCCAGTCTTGCTAATGATTCGGATCGCAGACTCGTGGGTCATGAGGACAATGCTGTCGATGTCCGAATCGAGTCTGTCTTTGACTTGCTCGTGGAGGGCAAGGGCGCATTCCACGGCGGTTTGAGCGTGAAACTCCGCAGGGAACGATATTTTGAAGAGTACTTGCTCCATCACGTAGCTGCCAAAGGGGTGCCCAAGTGAGAAGGTATTTCCCTTAAACGACACATCGTAAAAGCCCCACTTAGGGGTGGTGAGAACGCTCGGGTAGCCCATCTCTCCCTTGAGTGTGATCAGCGCCAGACGAACAGCTCTGCTTGTTGCATCACCTGCCGCCCAGGACTTCCGAGAGCCGGTATTCGGTGCATGACGGTAGGTGCGAAGACTCTGTCCATCAACCCATGCCTGGCTGAGGGCATTGATAATCTCCTCCCTCTCTCCCCCAAGCAGGTGAGTCACTACGGCGGTTGAGGCTACCTTGACGAGCAAAACATGATCGAGACCTACTCGGTTAAAACTATTTTCGAGGGCGAGGCATCCCTGAATCTCATGAGCCTTAACCATTGCGACGAGCACGTCCTGCATAGTGAGTGGCTTCTTACCTTCGGCGACGCGGTTTCGACTCACATAATCAGCCACTGCGAGAATACCTCCGAGGTTGTCGGAGGGGTGCCCCCATTCCGCAGCGAGCCAGGTATCATTGAAGTCCAACCAGCGGATGATTGTACCGATATCAAATGCAGCTTTGACAGGGTCAAGCACAAACTGAGTGCCTGGCACCCTAGCACCATGCGGCACAACGGTTCCCGGCACGATTGGTCCAAGCAGTTTTGTACATTCAGGGTAGCGTTGGGCGAGGAAGCCGCACCCGAGTGTATCCATGAGACAGTAACGAGCAGTCTCGATCGCCTCTGTGCTCGTTATCTGGTAGTGTGCCACATAGTCTGCGATCTCTGTTAGGATAGTATCAGGTTGTGGACGAGTATTGACATCAACGTGGTCGCTCATTCTCCCTCGAAAATCACGTTTTGGTTTTTATAAGGTTATCGTTGCTCGATAGGAACATAGGCTCGTGCTTCAGGCCCTATATAGTCTGCTGAGGGACGGATCAACTTATTGTTTGCTCGCTGTTCTATGATGTGCGCTGCCCATCCTGCGGTACGGGAAACCACAAATAAGGGGGTGAACAGAGGAGTGGGGATACCTGCCATTGAGTACGCAGAGGCGCTATAGAAGTCCAGATTAGCAAACAGTTTCTTTTGCTCCCACATCACCTTCTCGATCCGTTCTGATACTGGTATGAGCCTCGTATCACCTGTTTCTTCCGCAATGCGTTTTGCCCACTGTTTGATGATGTCAGTGCGTGGATCAGAAACAGTATATACCCGATGACCGAACCCCATGATCTTTTTCTTTTCCGCGAGCATCGCTTTGATCCCGACTTCTGCTTGCTCGGGAGTGTCAAACTGCTCTATAAGCTCCATAGCCGCCTCATTTGCACCACCGTGAAGGGGGCCTCTGAGGGCTCCGATCGCAGAGGTGATCCCTGAGTAAAAATCAGATAATGTTGCAGTTGTTACACGCAATGCAAAGGTAGAGGCGTTAAACTCGTGTTCAGCATAGAGGATAAGTGAAACATCGAGCAATCTGTTCCCTAACTTGGAAACCGGCGCGCTGTGGAGCAGGTTAAGGAAGTGGCTTGCAATTGTGGGAGCGTCGGTCTGGGTATCGATTTTGGTTCCATGGGTGTGAAAATGGTGCCAATAGAGAATCATTGAGGGGAAACAGGCAAGAAGCCGCGAAGCAATCAGATCATGATCCCGCCCGGATGTTTCAGGTTCAATCGTTCCGAGAAAGGAGCATCCGGTTCTGAGCATATCCATCGGATGTGCTTCGCCTGGAATATTTTCCAGCACTCTCTTAAGGCTCTCCGGCAGACCTCGCATCGACTTCAAGAGAGCGCAGTACTGATCGAGTTCCGCCTGTGTAGGGAGCTTGCCATAAAGCATGAGGAACGCTACTTCCTCGAAGGTTGCGTACATTGCCAGATCGTGGATTGAGTATCCTCGATAGTTGAGCCCAATGCCATCCTTCCCTACAGTACAGATACTGGTCTCACCAGCAATGACTCCAGCAAGACCATTCGTTGTGGGCTTATTCATTATGTGCTCCTGTGCCAAAGAGTGCGTCGAGCTTGCGCTCGTAATCGTGATAGTTCAGAAATTCGTACAGCTCGGCGCGAGTCTGCATCATATCAACCACTGTTTTTTGGGTTTCCTCTTTTCGGATAGTTTCGTACACTTTGAGTGCGGCGAGATTCATCGCTCTGAAGGCGCTGAGAGGATAAAGTACCAGTCCCACCCCAGCAGAGCGCAGTTCTGAGACACTAAACAGGGGAGTGCTGCCGAATTCAGTGATATTCGCGAGCACCGGTACCTTTACTGCATCGGCAAAGGCACGGTATTGAGACAGCTCCGTTATCGCTTCCGGGAAGATCATGTCTGCACCGGCTTCAACGCAGAGGCATGCCCGCTCGATTGCTGCCTCAAGCCCCTCCAAGGCGATCGCATCGGTGCGAGCCATAATCACGAACTGCTCATCGGTTCGACCGTCTACTGCTGCCTTAATCCGATCAACCATCTCCTGCTTGGGAATGATCTCCTTACGGGGACGATGACCGCAACGTTTCGCCGCGATCTGATCTTCTATGTGCACAGCGCTGGCTCCTGCCTTAATACATTCCCTAATTGTGCGAGAGATGTTGAAGGCGCTTCCCCAGCCTGTATCGATATCAATCAGAAGGGGAAGATCGCTTGCCGCAGTGACTCTTCTCACATCCTCAAGCACTTCATTCATTGTGGTCATGCCGAGATCGGGGAGCCCGTAAGAAGCGTTGGCAACTCCGGCGCCGGAGAGATAGATCGCTTTAAATCCGACCCGTTGGGCCATGATTGCGGTGTATGCGTTGATGGTGCCGACAACTTGCAAAGGAGTTTGGGCACGAATAGCGTCGCGAAACCGAGCCCCCGCACTTGTTCTTAATGAACTATTGGTTTGTTCTGACATGATATTACCTAAAACGATCGGCCAAAAAATCCACGAATGTCCTTACCTTGGGCGATAGGTATCGTCGACTCGTGTAGACGGCATAAAGGGAGGCGGTTGGCAAGGTGTAGTCCGGCATCAGCACCTCCAATCGTCGGGTGGTAAAATCATCTTCAATCAACCACTCTGGCAAAAACGCTAACCCTATGCTGGCTAAGGCCGCCTGATACGCCATACTGGTATTGTTGGAGCGGATTGAGGCTGCCAGCTTGACCGTCTCCCGACCATTGGGGCCATCGAAGAAAATCCCATCGCCAAGCCGCGAGTAGGAATAGGTGATGGCCACATGCTTCGACAGTTCGCTAGGGGTTTTCGGGTATCCATTTCTTCGCAAGTAGTCAGGCGAGGCGACCAACATGAATTGAATTGAGCAAATGCGTCGCGCGATCGGTGAAGAACCGGGCTGATGTGTGACACGTAAAGCCAAGTCAAAGCCCTCTTCCACCAAGTCCACCATTCGGTCGTTTAGATTCAGGTCCAGCAAAACGTCTGGATAGCGAGAGCGGTATTCCGCCAAAGCATTGGTGAACAATGGGTTGGCAAACCAAACTGGGGCGGTGATCTTGAGTACGCCACGCGCGGCGACGGCTGATCGCCCTACCGCTGCCTCCACGACTTCCAGGTTATCGAGCATTTCTCGGCACTGCTCGTAATAGACCGTTCCTGCCTCGGTCAGGCTCAAGTGACGGCTGGTTCGATTCAACAACCGCGCGCCAAGGTTTCGTTCCAAGTGCATCACATGCTTGCTAGTCATAGCTGTGGATAGGTTGAGCCGCTCGGCGGCGGCCACAAAACTCCCCAACTCCACCACCTGACGCAGCACTTTCATGCTCAGTAACGTGTCCATCGTGGTTCCAAGATTTACCAATAAGAAACATAATATCAACTAAATCGGGCTTGTTCAACAAAAGGGAAATCAATACCATGAAGAATGAAGACGTTCCCCATCGCCTAATCACAAACAAAGGTGAGGCAGGCCGTGCGGCTCAAAAAGCCAAATCTGACAGATTCTACTAGATCAGGTATTGCAACTATAGGTTTCCTCATGACACACATTCTGCACGTCGATTCAAGTGCTAACATGCGCAGTTCTGTTTCCAAAATGCTCGCCAAGGAGTTCGTAACCGTTTGGAAAGATGCACATCCTAGTAATTTCGTTACCCATCGAGACTTAGGCAAACATCCAGTTCCGACTATAGATCAGAACTGGCTCGATGCCGCCTTTGGGCCTCCCGATGCTGCACTCACGGCACCACAGCGGTTGGCGCTTGGTGCATCCAACGCGCTTGTGGATGAGCTTTTGGCAGCAGATCTCTACGTCTTCAGCATTCCTATGTACAACTTTACGATCCCGTCCACTTTTAAGGCATATATTGATCAAATTGTCCGCTTTGGACGCACTGTTGCTCCTAGCGCGACAGGGCTTGACGGATTAGTTCAGGGTAAAAAGATGCTGATTATCTCTGCCAGAATGGGAGACTACAGCAAAGGTGGACCTAGGGAGTCCTTTGACTTCCATGAACCTTATTTACGTGCCATCTTCGGCCTCATCGGCATCACAGACATCAATTATGTTCCTGTGAGCCAGAACCCAATGCATGATGATGAAGCGACCCGGACTCAAAAGTTGGAAGCCGCGCGTGCCATTATCCGAGATGTAGCCGTGCAGTGGGATAGGCTGCCTGCCTTAGTCGGCTAATCGGTCTGACTGTCGAGGTAATTAATGTAGATTTAGCGAAGAGATTAACCTATCCCATAAGGTTGTAGCGACGGATATCTGGCTCAGTGGCGACCAAGCTGTCCAGTTTGTCTGATACCGCTTGGATATGCGCTGAAGCCAGGTGTTTGTCGAGTGCGGCTGTTTAATCTACGGTAATATATCACGAATAGTGTAGTTAATCGAAATCAAGCGGGATGATCGCATGAACACTCTGGAAAAGAAGGAAGCGCGCCAGAATCCGTCGCGGGTGCGAGATCACCTGGCGAATGAGCGCACCTACCTGGCGTGGATGCGTACTTCGGTTTCCCTGATGGGCTTTGGGATGGTCATCCTGCGCCTTAGCTACTTGATTCCGGCCCAGATGCCCCGGACTGGTCAGGGCTGGAAGTTAGGTTTACTCTTCGCCCTGGTTGGCCTGCTGACGGTGTTGTTCTCGACCCTGCACTACTTCGTCATTCGTCGCGGCATCGATGACGATACCTACGAACCAACGAGTTGGTGGGTGATCTTCTTCAGCATCTGCGTGGCGCTGATCGGGTCGGCGGTTCTCTATTTCCTCTTCACCACCCCACTCAGCCCGATGCGTTCCATTTTGCCAGAGTGATGCTTTTCGATGTTTGACTTGTTTGCGGTCAAATCAGCCTGGGAGGACGGCCTACGAGAGCGTCGTTATTTAACCCACATTCCGCACCCTAAAGTGTCGCATATTTTTAATGGCAGCAACATCAGTATATAACCCACATTCGGCACCCCTAACTGTCACCTAGTATAACTGCTGAATAATTGAGACAGATTTAGTATTCAATTATGCTTAACTTTAAGTATTAAGACGGTTTTCAGGCTCGAATTAAGTATGATAGGTATCTTAAAGAGCCTTCGCGAACTGTCAAACACCAGTGAAATCCGATTGTGCCAGTATAGGGTGCGGAATGTGGGATTAATGCAGTAACGTTGGTTGTATAACGTTATCCTTCTCAAGAGTGCCATGCAGAACGTTGGAACGTTCTCCCATACTAGGTTTAGCTCGTTTTTTCCCTTCTCCAGGATGAGCCGGATGGGCGCCAATTAAAGGCAGGTATTTTGAGGGCAATGGTGCTGGCTCCTCTGCTGCTGGAACTGGTGTCCTTGCAGGTTGCAACAGCCTCAGAGGACCGGGCGGAGTCCTATCTTCTAGGAGTTGCCGCCGAATTTCGCGGGCTATAACTTCAGCTAAGAGAGACGGAACAGCATTCCCGATCATTTTTTGGGCATCGGTTCGTCCGCAGTCGAACACAAGCCCTTCGGGGAAGGTCTGTATCCTGCACATCTCGCTCGTTGAAAGTTTTCGGTTGTTCCAGTGGAACGGGCCTACGGCTGACCCAGGCTGGGCTTGAATTGTCCAAGACGGCTGATTCTTCGCGAGCTTAAGCAGAAAGCTCCAATACCGCGTTCGCCATCCAAATAGCGAGTGCCCTCCACCTCGATTCGTGTGCCATAGATAATTCTGACCTTCTGGGATCGTTGGCAGCAGATCAGCCCATTTCCCCCCGACTTCGAGCGAAGGTTCGTTTGGATTGGGAGGAAGATCTCCAATTGCGTCCCAAGCAGTACGAAGCTGTTGCAGCCTATTAGCTAGTACAGTGGCATTGTTTGGCTCGGCGTGTGTAGGAGATGGATAAGAAAAAACCTTGCCGTCCCGACTACCAATTAAGAATACCCGTTCTCTAATCTGTGGAACGCCATAATGAGCAGCATTCAATATCTTCCATGCAACGCTGTAGTTAGACCCTGTCTCTGTATTGATTTGCTCGATGCCTCTTATCAGGTAATTTAGACCTTCATCCTTGCCTTTATATGCAAGGCCATAGACATTTTCTAGGAGAAAAGTCTTCGGTCGCACATCGCGCAACACTCTAAGATACGCCTTCAGTGTATCAGAACGAGGATCGTCGAGGCGCATCGCATCGCCATTGATCCAATAAGAGGATTTCGAGAAAGGCTGACATGGAGGTCCGCCAATTAGAATGTCAGCCTCGCCGGGCTGTAGTCCGCCCGCACGCATGATCTCTTCTGCACCTATGTCGTGAATATCCCTTTCGAGGACAGGCCACAATCTATTCAAGCGAATGGTACGGCACGCGACCGCATCCATTTCCACGGCAGCAACCGTTTCAAATCCTGCTGCCTCAAAGCCGAAATCGAGGCCGCCAATGCCAGTGTAAAGACTTACAGCCTTGAGCACTTGCGCTCTCCCCTTAACAGAACTATTGACACCATTACATGTGGCATAGAATAACTTTAAATAACATCTTAACAAAACTTGTATCATTAATACAAGTTAAGGTTGGTTTGCCTTGATTGTGGTGAAGCTACGCGAAGCGATGGATGAATACTACCGCCGAACGGGCCAACGTGTTACGTATGAGATGCTTGCAGCCAGAACTGGCCTCTCAAGGGCAACACTCGAATCCCTAGCCTCACGAAACAGCTACAACACTCGGCTCAGCACCATAGAGAAGATATGCCGCACTCTTAATTGCAACCCTGGCGATCTGCTCGTCTTTATTCCGGATGAGGAACCTCAGAGCAAGGGCAGGAGTGAATGAAGGTTAATAAGACCCAAGCAGAATTGGTGCTTAAAAAGGAAGCCGAGCTTGCCACAGCAGGAAATGTCAGTGCTGGCTGGGTCGAACTCATGGAGAGTTTTTCAGAGATCTGCCAGGGGGCGAGCAAGACCCATATCGCTTTTCTAGGTACCGCTATGCTCGCCAAGGCTGTAAGTCTTGAGGTTGACGTGTTCGCTGTGAAGGCCGGAGCCGGAGGCCCTGGAGCTTACTCAGCACGCGGCCTCGGGCATGGCGTCCTCGTCCCTCACGCAACTGGGCTGGGGATTAATCTTGGTGTCACAGGCCGGGAGCCGTTGAACAACCAGCCCTATTTTCAGATTAGTCGTGTATCCCGAGATATCACTGTGCACGGCAGCGCGAAGCCGATAATAGCTATGCTGTGCGATATTCTGGACCGACTCGCATCAGTTCAGACGGAAGAAGAGGCAAGGGAGGCACTACGATCCTTCATTTACGTTCGCAGGAAGTACCAGCCAAAATATCTGGAAGCCGTCGCTTCTGTTGCCGATATCTCTTCTGATCGACTTGTCTTGATCGTTGAAACCTTTGTTAAGGAAGATTCCGAAGGGGGCAAGCGCGCTCAAGCAGTTGTCGCCGGTCTAATGGACTTGTTCGCTGGTCCTGGACGTGTCCAGACAGGACGCATCAACGATCCAGACCGTCATCTTCCCGGTGATGTAGGCGTTCGCAGCACCGCTGAGGAGTATCAGTGGGAGAGAGTGCTGGAAGTTCGCGACAAGCCTGTCACCATCCATGATGTTCTCCTGTTCGCTAGGAAAGCGCGCGAGGCAGGTGTAGAGGAGGCGGCAGTAATTGCCGTTTCCTCGAACCAGCCCGCCATTGATTTTGAGGAGGCACGGGTATGGGCAAGAGAGCGTGGCCTTGCACTTTCACTCTTTATTGGATGGCGCTCCTTTATCGAGCAAGCTTTGTTTTGGAGCGAGCAGCCGCAGACCAAAGGTCCGAGCTTGGCTATGACGTCAATCTACGAACGCTTGCTCGAACTCGAGGTGTCCGAATCGGGCGTCGAGGCTTGGCTTGCCGCAGTAACCTCGACAAATGAACGCAACTAACTCTAATACCTAACTGTTACTGCAGCAGAGGCTTTAATCAAGCAGCGATCGCGCCAGTACTGCGATCGCTACTTAACATTAAACGATGTACACAGCTATTCAGCTATAAAAACATCCCGACAGCTGATTTAGACAAGAGCTGGCGTCTCCAGTTGTTTCAGTTCTTGAAACAACGGCGTACTTAGGTAGCGCTCGCCAAAACTGGGTTGTATCATAACAATCAAACGACCTTCATTTTCAGGCCGTCTCGCCACCCGAATCGCTGCAGCTAAAGCCGCCCCGGAAGAAATACCAGATAACAAGCCCTCTTCTCTAGCCAAGCGGCGACCGTAGTCTATCGCCTCGTCATCCATGACAGTGATGACTTCGTCAATCAGGTCTCTTCGGAGAACTTCCGGGATGAATCCGGCACCAATTCCCTGAATCTTGTGCGTTCCCGGCTTGCCTCCAGAAATAACCGGACTGCTAACAGGTTCGACGGCAACTACCCGAAAGCTGGGTTTTTGCGCCTTTATTACTTCAGCTACCCCGGTAAGCGTGCCACCAGTTCCCACACCGGCAACCAGGAAATCCACTTCACCATCAGTATCCGCCCAAATTTCCTGGGCTGTCGTTTCCCGGTGAATTTGAGGATTAGCTGGGTTGCGAAACTGTTGCGGCACGAAAGCATTGGGAATCGTGGCAGCAATTTGTTCTGCACGCGCGATCGCCCCCTTCATGCCCTCTATTCCAGGAGTCAGTTCCAGTTTGGCACCATAAGCTTTGAGCATAGCCCGCCGTTCCTGGCTCATAGTATCAGGCATTGTCAAAATCAAGCGGTAGCCTTTAGCAGCTGCCACCATTGCCAGGGCAATGCCAGTGTTTCCCGAAGTGGGTTCGACTAAAACAGTTTTTCCCGGCTGAATCAAACCAGCATTTTCAGCTGCCCGAATCATACTGACGCCGATGCGGTCTTTTACGGAAGCCGCTGGGTTCATGCCCTCCAGCTTCACGACGATTCGAGCAACACATCCTTCCGCTTGGGGA
Organism: uncultured bacterium; assembly: GCA_964250845.1. Taxonomy (GTDB): domain Bacteria; phylum Cyanobacteriota; class Cyanobacteriia; order Cyanobacteriales; family Chroococcidiopsidaceae; genus CAXUIG01. The sequence goes on from CAXUIG010000013.1 coordinate 44,017, forward strand.
ATGTTATTAAGTTGAACCAGAGGCGTATGACCAACCAATTCCGTTACATCATGAGCAATCCGCATCGTTCCACCTGATTAAAAGCTAAATGTAGTACATGGTATTCGACCGTTGGCGCTCGTCCCGTTTTTCGCACAGATCCTGTAAGGTGTAGCGCTGCAAAACTGCGATCGCTGAATCGCTCGCTTCCTGCCAGACTTCCTCAAGCACGGAATTCTCCGGTGTCGGGGAAGCTGTCTGATCAAGTGCAGCCAAGTTCTTAGTTCCCTCCAAGCAAGCGATAACTTCCAACAGCGTGATCTGACAGGGTTCGCGAGCCAACAAATAACCGCCTTTGGCCCCGCGTTGACTCCGGACTAGGCCACAGCGCCGTAGCATCATCAACAGTTGGGCTAGATAGCGGTCGGGTATTTGATCAGCGGCAGCAATTTGATCAATATGCAGGAAGTCTCCCTGCTGATGGTGGCTGGCTAGTTCTAGGAGAGCCAACAAAGCATACCGCACTTTACTGGACATTTCCATGACTATGCGATCATCCAAAGGCCAACGTAGTCTCTTACTATACTACGGTTCTCCGGGCATTTTTTAGTACTTTAGGCGAAGGCAACGATGCGCCAGACACAAACTTGTTTTTCCGGGGGTGGCTATGCAATACTTGCTTTGATCTCTAAATATTACAAAATACTGCTCGGTTTACCGTAGATTAAATAACGAGAGAGGTCACCTTCATGGTCAACGGAGATACCAATCCCAAAGGTTTTATGAAAAAACGCAAACCGAATATCATTTTGTTTCTGGCGGACGATTTAGGCTACGGCGATCTCGGTTGTTATGGGCAGAAGTCCATCAAAACACCGCATCTTGATTGGATGGCAGCCGAGGGAATACGTTTTACTGACTTCTACTCGGGCAGTACCGTCTGCGCTCCGTCACGCTGCGCTCTGATGACCGGCTATCACACCGGTCACAGCCGGGTGCGCGGAAATGGTATCGTTCCTCTGCTTCCCGAAGATGTCACCGTTGCCGAGATTCTGAAAGCAGCCGGGTACGCGACGGCTATGTTTGGCAAATGGGGACTTGGCGAACCTGGTACAACCGGAGTGCCGAATCAGAAAGGTTTTGACGAGTGGTTTGGCTATTTGAACCAGGTACACGCCCATGATTACTACCCTGACTATCTCTGGAGAAACCAAGAGATAGTCCCCATTTCTCCAGGCACGTACTCGCATGACCTTTTTACGCAGGAGGCGCTAGATTTCATCAGGCGTAAGCAGAATCAACCCTTTTTCCTCTATGTCCCATATACCATCCCACACGCTAACAACGAATTGGGGAACCAAGGGATGCAAGTGCCGAGCGATGCACCGTACTCACACCAACCCTGGCCCCAACAGCAAAAAAATTACGCAGCTATGATTACCCGGTTAGATGGGGATGTCGGAAAAATCATGGCTCTGCTTGCCGAACTGGGTCTGGATCAGGACACTATAGTCTTCTTCAGCAGTGATAATGGACCACATGAAGAAGGAGGGGCTACAGCCGAATTCTTTGAGAGTAATGGTCCGCTACATGGCATCAAGCGCGATCTGTATGATGGCGGCGTCCGGGTGCCGATGATCGCCCGTTGGCCTGGAAAAATTAAGGCAGGTCAATTTAACCACCAGCCTTTCGCGCTTTGGGATTTCCTGCCAACTGCGGCCCAAATTGCAGGAATCCAGGCTGCTGTTGGCATTGATGGCATATCTATACTCCCGGCACTGCTGGGCAGCAAGCAAGAGAACCATGAATTTCTCTATTGGGAATTTCATGAGCGGGGTTTCGAGCAGGCAGTTCGTATGGGAAAATGGAAGGCTGTGCGCCATGGCCTTAATCAACCGCTCGAACTATACGATTTGGAGACCGATATCAGCGAGCAGCGCGATCTTGCTCCACAGTATCCCGCTGTGGTTGAAAGAATCGAAGAAATTTTGCAGACGGTACGCACCGACTCTCAAGACTTCCC
>CAXUIG010000014.1:0-29526 GCA_964250845.1 uncultured bacterium
CTCCCCCCTCCTCTCCGTCGAGCGCGGTTCTCAACGCTGGCTGAAGGACCTTGTAGCCAACGAGGGAGATAGATCAGACCAAGACTGCTTCACCAAGTCAGCTGCGGCTTTCACACTACCTAAGTAGTTGCCTGCCGGTAGAGAGGGGAAGCGCCGGTAAGGCACAACGTCCTCACCGAAGTATTGAGCATACTCTGGGCTATTGACCATGTCATCCACAGCCGCCTTCAGTCCTTGCTCAGCTAGCAGCTTGTTGTACTGCCGAATTTCCCCCTGAGTAGCTGGAGCGCGACCCAGTATGTGCCGGAATAGGAACTCGATCACCTTAGTATTGGGATATGGCGTGTAGAAGCGCCGACGATAAATGTCAGAACTAGCCAGAGCGCGGACGAACTCTCGCACTGAGATTTCGCCATTCTTCAGTTTGCTATCCAGGTCAGTACGCCTCAACCCGTCAGGAACCTGACCACTAAAAATATCCATCACTTGACAGTAGATGGCATCGATCACCTGTTTGATTTCAGGCGCGTTAGTTCCGTAAGTGAGGCGGTAAATCCGGGCGGGTTTGCGGCGCGTCGTCCCCACGCCAACCTCAACCGACTGTCCGCGACCATCATTGAAGGAACGCCCTAGCTCGATGAATAACGGCTTGCTGCGGTCCATCTGGCGTGCTTTGGCTGCTTTGTCAGCGATCGCCTTCGCCATCATTGGCATCTTTTCAGTTGCCAAGCTCGGCTTCACTGACTCGAAGCTGGGCACCACCAAGTCATCATTCTGCTTAGTCAGCTGGTTATACAGCTTCTCCGTATTCGGGAAGTTTGCCGCTGGTAGAGTCGGGAAGCGACGGTAAGGCACCGTATCTTCTCCGAACATTTGGATATATTCTTCACTGTTGACCATCGCGCTGACAAAGCCACGGATGCCTTGGGTCGCGAGGAGCTGGTTGTACTTGCGAATTTCCTGCTGATCCTTGGGTGCCCTTCCCAGGAAGTGTTTGGTACCGAGTTCAATCACCTTGGTGTTCGGGTAGGCCGTGTAGAACTCTTTGATGTAAAGGTTCGATACACCCAAGCCCTCAACAAACTCTTTGACGCCAATTTCACCATTCCCCAGCTTGCTTTCCAAGGCCGTGAATTCGTTCTTAGCGATATAGGGTTCAATATCGCGCTCGAAGATCTGGCGATAGGCAGCACGAATAACGGTTTGCACCGCAATTTTGTCGCCTTTACCCGCCAACAGCTTGAAGGTTTTGGTCTGCTCGCGCTGCTTGTTTACACCCTGAGTGATGCGGAACTGAATATCGGGTTCCGTCCGCATTTCTTTGACTTCACCCAGCTCAACAAAGCGCGGGATTTCTTCTTTCCCAACCTTGGTGCTGACGATATCCTCGGCAATACTGCCAACCCTTAGCGATCTAAGCGCCACTCCGCCTGGAGTTAGATAGCGTTCATATGGAACCGTATCTTCCCCAAACGCCTCATTGTACTCTGGGCTATCAATCAGGGCATCAATTAGCGCATAGAAGCCCTTCTTAGCACAGATATCAAAGTATCTATTGGTTTCCTGCCGCCCATAAGTCGGACGACCCAACAACCGCCGGTGGATATACTCAATCGACTTAGTGACGTACAGCGATGTCCAGTACAACTTGCGGAATAAATCCGACTTAGCTAGGGCTCGGATAAACTCACGTAGCGTAGTTTCGCCGTTTTCCAGCTTGATTTCCGCCACCTTCAGGCGCTGGCCTTCGTAGACATCCCGCCCAAACACTTGTAAGTAGGCGGCTTTAATCACCGCTTGAGTCGAGCTTTCCGAGAATTTAACACTGACTCCCTTGACAGACTTCCTTTTGCCGCTAAAACTAGGGATTTGATCCAAGCGGAACACCTTCGGACCGAGGGGACCCGGAAACTCACCCCGCGCTTTGGGATTACTGTTTTGGTTATTGATCCCTGGGCCTTGGTGAATTAGGATGCGCTTGGTATCCTTACCAAAAGGAGCCGGTCGGGCGCTGGGATTGCGAGTTTCCTTCGGGAAGATTGCCCCAAACTGAATTTCTAGAGGGTCGTTGCCAGAGCCATAGGGATGTTGATCTGGCAGAGGCTGCTCGTAGTCAGCAAACAGAGTAATGAATTGTGGAACTTTGCGGAAGGGCGCACTGTAGTTCAACAGGTCTTGCTGTGGCCCCCAGTTGCGGCATTCTTGGGCTTCCTGACCCAGACCCCGGAGATAGGGTACCGTTTCTTCGCCAAAGTAGTCTGAGTATTCCTGAGAATCGACCAGAGCATCCACAATGCCTGGTAAACCGCCGTTGGAAACAATAGAGAAGTATTTTTGGAGTTCCTCGCGGCTCGAAGGACCCCGACCCAGGAAGTGACGGAATGCCAGTTCAATGACGCGACTGTTGATAAACGGCTCGTAGAACTGTTTCCGGTACAAGGGAGATTTACCGACGCGACGGACAAACTCCTTCATGGAGATGTCGCCGTTCTTGACTTGGGATTCTAGATATGATATAGACTGACTGTAAGCACGAGTAATGTCGCGCTCAAAGATTTGCCGGTAGGCAGCTTTGACGATATCTTGCTTCTCAACTGCCGACAGACCAGTCTTCATGACATATTTTGGCCGCCGCTCTGCCGAATTGAAGTAAATCTGGGGCAGTTGCAGCCCTTGTTGATCGCTGGAGGGACGTTGGCGCAGTTTAGCCGAGGGAGTCGGAGCAATGAATTCTTTAATCAGAACATCCATGTACTGGCTGACAATTTCTGTCGCCTCAGCATCCTTCCGGAAATACGAGAGCGCGGCTTGCCGCATTTCCTGCAAAGCTACAATTGTCGCCTCACCCGAGCAGGCATTTTCAATGATTTCCCGTAGCCCCCGCACATTGACTGCGATGATGTTGGAGTCGCCAGCTACGATCGCATAGGAAACGTAGCGCAACATCCAGCTCAGATCCCGCAGTGACTTCTGCATGTTGCTCGGACCGTAGCGGGCGACGTTGATCGGTCGAAAACCGGGGGGTGTCGCGCCGGTGGGTGAGGAATTAAACAGCGATCGCAACCCCTCTAGAAAGCCACCACGACTTTCCACATAGGTCACTGTTCCCAGCTGCATCGCTTTTTTGACATCATTGCCACCTGCCATCACCATCTCAGCTTCTCTGGGCTTTTCCAGGAAAGCCATCGGGGAGCCACCCACAAAAATGCGGTTAGCGGCGCGAGATACAATCAGACCTGAGTTCTGACTCAGCGTATCAGCAATTTCTAGACGCTTCGTACCCGATGCAAAATAGCTAGCCAGTTCACTCAGTTCGCCCCGCTCTGGGAAGCGGTCTTGCTGTTCCGCTTGGGTGATCGTTGCGACTGCTAGAGTTTGATATAGTTGCGGTCTTGCAACTGAGCTTCCACCACTTGCCTTAACACTCATTAGATTTCAAAAGCTCCCATCATAAAATGTACTGTGTTAAATCTGACCAGGGTACCATTGGGTCACTTCAGGACTCGCTCCTTTTGTGCTGGCTTGAGACAACTGCTGTCTAATAATCAACCCTCTCAGTTTTTAGATTAAAACGTTTTGAGTTCTCTCCGCTGGTTTGTTAAGAAGTTTGTAGAAGATGAATCTCCCTCAAAATATAAGTTCTGCCGTGCAGCGGCTTTACGATACCTACCCGTTTCCCCCAGAACCTCTCCTAGATAGTCCACCTCCTGGGTACAACTGGCGCTGGAATTGGCTAGCCGCCTATAACTTTTGTACGGGTCAAACACCCCAAAAGCAGGATATCCGCATTCTAGATGCTGGGTGCGGCACTGGGGTGAGTTCAGAGTACCTGGTTCATCTCAATCCCACCGCTAGAGTAGTCGGTATTGATTTGAGTGCGGCAGCTTTGGCTGTGGCACGAGAGCGCTGCCGCCGCTCAGGAGCAAGTAGGGTCGAATTTCATCACCTCAGCTTGTACTCTGTAGATCAGCTACCAGATAAATTTGATCTGATTAACTGCGTTGGAGTGCTGCATCACTTGAGCGATCCAATTCGGGGGATTCAATCCCTGGCAGCGAAGCTAGCACCTGGGGGCTTGATGCACATTTTTGTCTATGGGGAACTGGGGCGCTGGGAAATTCAGCTAATGCAGCAGGCGATCGCGCTGCTCCAAGGTGACAAGCGAGGCGATTACCGTGATGGTGTTCAACTGGGGCGTCAACTGTTTGCCACCCTCCCGGAAACTAACCGCCTAGTACGGCGGGAACGAGAACGCTGGTCTTTGGAAAATCAGCGGGATGAATGTTTTGCTGATATGTACGTTCATCCCCAGGAGATTGACTACAATATTGAGACGCTGTTTGAGCTGATTGACGCCAGTAGCTTGGATTTCCTTGGCTTCTCGAATCCCAGCTTCTGGCGGCTGGACCGCCTTTTAGGCAAGGCACCGGCCTTGATGCAACGTGCCACCGAGCTGGACCACCGCGCTGTGTATCGACTAATTGAACTATTAGATCCAGAAGTCACCCATTACGAGTTCTTCTTGGGACGCCCTCCCCTACCTCAAGCCAACTGGTCATCCGATGATGCGATCAACTTAGCAATTCCTCAGCTAAGTCCTTGTCTACACGGATGGCCTAGTCAGCAGTTGTTTAACTACGACTACCAGTTGGTCAATTTGTCAACCGCTGAATTCGAGTTTTTGCAATGCTGTGATGTCAATCCAGCCTCCAAGCGGACGGTGGCAGAGATTTTGGCCAATGTGGACTTAGATCTAGAGGGAGTGCGATCGCTACAGTCTCAACAGCTGATTCTCTTAACGCCGAGTTAAGTGTTTTTTAAGGATTATTACCGGAACGTGTTATTATTTCACTTGACTCACCCGAGTCAATTCAATTAGCTGGGCTGGTTTGCGAGTTTGGTGAACTTGTCAGACGAATCGTTTGAACCCACATCGGTAACAGGGGAAGATTCTCCACCTGGTTCTGCCTCTTCAGAACCATCTGAATCTATGCAGGAGTTCTACCAGCTCTCCCAGGAGTTGTTATTAGGGACGCTTGCACTGACAGGGATTATTTTTATCTTTGTCTGGATTTTTTATTCCCTCCACATCGCCCTAAATTACTTGATCGGGGCATGCACAGGTGTGGTTTACTTGAGGATGTTGGCAAAAGATGTCGAGCGACTGGGCAGAGGAAAAGAGCGGCTGAGCAAAACTCGCTTAGCTCTATTGATTGGGTTAATTCTACTAGCATCCCAGTGGAATCAACTACAAATTATGCCCATATTTCTGGGGTTTCTTACTTACAAAGCCGCGCTCATCATCTATGTACTCCGGACGGCATTTATAACTGACTCTAAAAAAGTCAGCCAATCCTAGCAGGGTAATCTTCTCCAGCTTAAGTTGGGGAATAAAGTTGAATGGAAAAATGCTGAATATTCTGAACGTCTTCAATTCTGTTTATTTGGCCAACTTGGAAGTAGGCCAGCATTTGTACTGGCAGATCGGTAATTTGAAACTGCATGGGCAGGTGTTCCTCACCTCCTGGTTTGTCATTGCCGTGCTAGTCATAACTTCTATCGCCGCAACGCGGAACATCAACAGAATTCCTCGCGGGGTACAAAACTTTATGGAGTACGCCCTGGAATTTATTCGGGATGTGGCTAAAAGCAACATTGGGGAAAAAGAATATCGCCCTTGGGTGCCATTTATTGGCACCTTATTCTTGTTCATATTTGTGTCGAATTGGTCGGGTGCCTTAGTTCCCTGGAAGCTGATTAAGCTTCCAGTTGGTGAACTTGCTGCCCCTACCAGCGACATCAACACCACAGTAGCGCTGGCATTGCTGACATCTCTGGCGTACTTTTACGCGGGTTTCAGCAAGCGGGGTTTAGGCTACCTAGCCAAGTATATCCAGCCGACGCCCATTCTACTGCCCATCAATATTCTGGAAGATTTCACTAAGCCCCTTTCCCTCAGCTTCCGTCTTTTTGGTAACATTTTGGCTGATGAGCTGGTGGTGGGGGTGCTGGTGCTTCTGGTTCCCCTGTTTGTTCCCCTGCTGGTGATGGCTTTGGGGTTGTTCCTCAGTGGCATCCAGGCCCTCATTTTTGCCACATTGGCAGCGGTATACATTGGGGAAGCGATGGAGGGGCATGGTGGCGAAGAGCATGAGGCCCATCCTTAATCAATCACAAGGCAGGCCCTACTAAAAGCTCGAACTGGGTGTAATGTGAACAAGACGTCTCGAATCATCGTTGACGTCAGTCCATTCGGTTTGTATTTCCGTTATTGAGGTAAAAGATCATCATGGATCCATTAGTTTCTGCTGCTTCCGTTATAGCTGCTGCTTTGGCTGTAGGTCTAGCTGCAATTGGCCCTGGTATCGGACAAGGAAACGCTGCTGGTCAGGCTGTAGAAGGAATTGCTCGTCAGCCAGAAGCGGAAGGTAAAATTCGCGGCACACTGCTGTTGAGCTTGGCATTCATGGAGGCGCTGACAATTTATGGCCTAGTGGTTTCCCTAGTGTTGCTATTTGCCAATCCCTTCGCTTAATCAGTTCTGGAGTTGTGTAGAGGCGTGATGTGTTCACGCCTCTACCTTATGCACAGGGCAGGCAATCTTGCCAGCCCCTACAATTATTTTGGTGCGAGTCCTTCTTAATCACTTCACCCCTTAGAATTTGCTTAAAGGGACTATCAACTATGACATACTGGATAACCCTACTAGCTGTAGAAACGGCTGGCAAAGAGGGGGGGCTATTTGATTTTGACGCTACCCTGCCTTTGATGGCGATACAGTTTCTACTTTTGGCACTGGTCTTGAACGAGACTTTTTACAAGCCACTCACTAAAGCAATTGATGATCGGGATGATTACATCCGTACAAATCAATTAGATGCGCGGGAACGCTTGTCAAAATCAGAGCAATTGGCAAAGCAATACGAGCAAGAGCTAGCCGCAGCAAGGCGACAGTCACAAACGATTATTGCCAACGCTCAAGCCGAAGCGCAGAAAATGGCGGCTGAAAAGATAGCAGGAGCGCAGAAAGAAGCTCAAGCGCAAAGAGAACAAGCGGCTCAAGAGATTGAGCAGCAAAAACAGGAAGCCCTAGGCTCATTGGAGCAACAAGTGGACGCCCTCAGTCGCCAAATACTGGAAAAGCTGTTAGGGTCTGAGCTGGTAGGCCAGCGCTAGCCACATTGTTTAGGGTAGAAACGCCAAGATTCTTTCATCAGCAGCGCAGTTTTGGATGGGTATAATGGGGACTTTTTTACTGTTGGTGGCTTCATCCAGCGCGGTTGAAGCTGAATTAGCAGAAGCAGGGGCAGAAAAGGGGTTCGGTTTTAATTTCAACATTTTAGAGACCAACCTAATTAACCTGGCGATTGTTATTGTTGTGCTGTTAGTCTACGGGCGCAAAATTGTGGGTAAAATCCTGCTCGAACGCCGCGCACGGATTGAAACAGCAATTCAAAGTGCGGAGCAACGCCAGAAGGAGGCAGCAAAGGCACTTGACGGGCAGCAGCAAAAGCTGGCTCAGGCTCAAGCGGAAGCAGAAAGAATCCGGGCGGAATCTGAAGAAAGCGCAAAAGTAGCAAGAGAGAACATACTGGCGGCGGCGGCTCAGGACATTGAACGGTTGAAGGAGACAGCGGTTCAGGATTTGAACACGGAAAGGGATCGGGCGATCGCACAACTGCGGCAGCGGGTGGTCGCTATGGCCTTGGAAAAAGTTGAGTCGCAACTTCGGACTGGGGTAGATAACGCTACTCAACAACAATTAATTGACCGCAGCATCGCGCTGCTGGGAGGTCGCTGATGACAACGAGTTCCATCAATGCCGAAGTAGCGGTTCCTTACGCACAGGCGCTGATGTCCGTGGCGCAGCGCACGGGCATCACAGAGCAGCTGGGCGACGATGTGCGTTCCTTGTTGAACCTGGTGGAAAGCTCAGAGCAAATGCGCGACTTTCTCGCCAATCCCTTCGTCAAGCCTGAGAACAAAAAGGCCGTATTGGGGCAAATAATCGGCGAATCGATTCACCCCTACCTCCGCAATTTTTTGATGCTGCTAGTAGATCGGCGGCGCATTCTGTTGCTAAAAGGAATTTGCCAGCAGTACCTGACTCTTTTAAGAAAGCTGAATCAAACTGTTCTAGCCGAAGTCATATCAGCCGTAGAACTGACAGAAGCCCAGCAGCAGTCAGTGCGTGAAAAAGTCATAGCAATGACCAATGCCGCCAGAGTGGAACTAGACACTAAGCTCGACCCGGATTTAATTGGTGGTGTCATAATTAAAGTTGGCTCCCAGGTAGTAGACGCCAGTTTACGGGGTCAGCTGCGCCGCCTTTCTTTGCGCCTAAGTAGTGGAACATCCTGACTACTGACTACTGACTTCTTGTTCTAACACATAACACATATCATGATCAGCATTAGACCTGACGAAATCAGCAGTATTATCCAGCAGCAAATTGAGCAATACGACCAAGAGGTTAAAGTTGCTAACGTCGGCACTGTATTGCAAGTGGGCGACGGCATTGCGCGGATTTATGGCCTAGAAAAGGCTATGTCTGGGGAACTATTAGAGTTTGAAGACGGTACAGTTGGCATCGCCCTGAACTTGGAAGAAGACAACGTGGGCGCGGTGCTAATGAGTGAAGGCCGTGAGATTCAAGAAGGTAGCTCCGTTACTGCCACCGGGAGAATTGCCCAGGTGCCGGTGGGAGACGCCATGACTGGACGAGTCGTGGATGCTTTGGCTCGCCCAATCGACGGCAAGGGAGATATCAAAACCACGGAAAGCCGTTTGATTGAATCCACAGCCCCAGGGATTATAGCGCGCCGGTCTGTGTATGAACCGATGCAAACCGGGATCACAGCCATCGACGCGATGATTCCAATTGGACGCGGTCAGCGGGAACTGATAATTGGCGATCGCCAAACTGGCAAGACTTCGATCGCCATTGACACCATCCTCAACCAGAAGGGCGAGAATGTCATCTGCGTCTACGTCGCCATTGGTCAAAGGGCTTCCACAGTTGCTCAGGTAGTGGACGTATTACGGGAAAATGGGGCACTGGACTACACAATTATAGTGGCAGCCAATGCTAACGAACCAGCGACCCTCCAGTACCTAGCTCCGTACACCGGTGCCACCCTGGCAGAATACTTCATGTACAAGGGCAAAGCCACGCTCGTGGTCTACGATGACCTCTCGAAGCATGCTCAAGCTTATCGCCAAATGTCACTGCTGCTACGGCGTCCGCCCGGTCGGGAAGCTTATCCAGGGGATGTGTTCTACCTCCACTCGCGACTCTTGGAACGGGCGGCAAAGTTGAGTTCCGAGCTAGGTGAAGGTAGTATGACGGCGCTGCCGATTATCGAAACCCAGGCGGGTGACGTGTCTGCATACATTCCGACGAACGTGATTTCAATTACCGATGGTCAGATCTTCCTGTCTTCCGACCTGTTTAACTCCGGGTTACGTCCCGCTGTGAACGCCGGTATTTCCGTGTCGCGGGTTGGATCTGCCGCTCAAACCAAGGCGATGAAACAGGTCGCCGGTAAATTGAAGCTGGAACTGGCACAGTTTGACGACTTGCAAGCATTTGCACAATTTGCCTCGGACTTAGATAAGACTACTCAGGATCAGTTGGCTCGGGGTCAGAGGCTGCGGGAACTATTGAAGCAGTCTCAGTACTCTCCCTTGCCGGTGAATGAACAAGTGGCGGTGCTTTATGCGGGTCTAAATGGCTATCTGGATGAAATTCCGGTAGAAAAGGTAGCCAGTTTTGCTAAGGGACTGCGAGAGTACCTGCGCAACAGTAAGCCGAAGTACGTAGAGTTGATCAAGACCGAGAAGAAGTTGGGTGATGAAGCCGAAAAGCTCCTGAAAGAAGCGCTTGCAGAATACAAGCAGACCTTCATGGCAACAGCGTAGGAAAGAAGTCAGGAGTCAGGAGCAAGAATCAGCGCTCCCTCCTGAATTCTGAATTCTGAATTCTGGTGAAAGACTATGGCTAATCTCAAAGCAATTCGCGATCGCATTCAATCGGTCAAAAACACCAAAAAAATCACAGAAGCTATGCGCTTGGTAGCTGCTGCCAAAGTGCGTAGGGCACAGGAACAGGTGCTCGCCACGCGCCCCTTTGCCGATAGATTGGCGCAAGTACTATACGGTTTGCAAACCCGTCTCCGGTTTGAAGACGTAGACTTGCCGTTGTTGAAGAAACGGGAAGTACAGTCAGTGGGGTTGCTGGTAATTTCAGGCGATCGCGGACTGTGTGGAGGCTACAACACTAACGTCATCCGTCGGGCTGAGAACCGCGCTAAAGAACTAAAGGCAGAAGGTAAGGACTACAAATACGTGCTGGTGGGGCGCAAAGCCATCCAATACTTCCAACGCCGTAACCAGCCGATCGATGGCACCTACACGGGCTTAGAGCAAATTCCTACCGCAGCGGAAGCATCTACCGTTGCCGAAGAACTGCTTTCTTTGTTCTTGTCGGAAAGCGTAGACCGGGTTGAGTTAGTATACACCAAATTTGTTTCATTAATTAGCTCACGCCCGGTAGTTCAAACCCTGCTTCCCCTTGATTCTCAGGGGTTGGAAACACCGGATGACGAAATCTTCCGGCTCACAACCCGTGGCGGTCAGTTTGAGGTGGAGCGGCAGAAAGTTACCACCCCAGTCCGCAGCTTTCCCCGAGACATGCTTTTCGAGCAAGACCCCGTTCAGATTCTTGATGCCCTCCTGCCCCTGTACCTGAATAACCAGTTGCTGCGGGCACTGCAAGAATCAGCTGCCAGCGAACTGGCGGCACGGATGACGGCAATGAACAACGCCAGTGAGAACGCAAGCGATCTGATTGGCACACTGACGCTGTCTTATAACAAAGCACGGCAGGCAGCAATTACCCAGGAAATCCTAGAGGTTGTTGGCGGTGCTGAAGCACTAGGTTAAACCAGAGCAGACATTAATCGCAATCCGTAAAGTGCGTCTGGAAATTCAGGCGCACTTTTTTGGCCTAATGATGCCAAATCCCAAAACAGCAAACTATAATAGGAGAAGAAAGACAGGGGGCTTTAATGGTTTCGACAGGTTGGCGAACGCTACTCTGTGATTCAGGTCGAGAGTGAGTCGTCTCTCGCAAATCAAAGGCTCAAAACAAACGTAAATGCGAACAACATCGTTCCCTTTGCTCGTAAAGCTGCTACCGTAGCTGCCTAAAAACCTCTAACAGGTTCGAGCGTCTGCCATCCGACTCCGTTAAGGGCGGCAGACCAAACCCCAACGGATGCGTTAGTAAGTGTTCTCTGATTGGCTTGCTAGCTAAGATTTAACCAGAGCATCCCACCGTTCGGGATAAGGAACGGTTCCCGCCTTGAGGATTAGATAGGCTAAACCTGTGAATGAATGGGGTGTCAATACCCAATCTGGACACGGGTTCAATTCCCGTAAGCTCCACTTTCTGTTTCCACCTTAAACTTTTGTGTTTAGGTGGATTTTTTTTAATTGGAGTTTTAAACGCAGATGAACGCAGATGAACGCAGATGGGAATTGAATCGGGTTACTGAGAGGATTATTGGGTGTGCATTTGTGGTCGGGAATACTTTAGGGGTTGGTTTTTTGGAGAAAGTTTATGAAAATGCGTTGGTTCATGAGTTGAGGAAGCAGGGTTTAAAAGTAGAGCAGCAACGACCAATTGAGGTTTTGTACGATGGCGTGATTGTTGGAAATTATCAGGCTGATTTGCTAGTAGAAGAGTCTGTAATAACAGAACTGAAAGCTGTCACTGCTCTAGCTCCAATGCATTTTGCCCAGTGTATGAATTACCTCAAAGCTACTGGGTTGACCCTCGGCTTACTGATTAATTTTGGCACCCCAAAACTAGAGGGAAAACGTGTCGTTAGAAACTTTTAAACATCCCATCTGCGTTCATCTGCGTTCATCTGCGTTTGAAAAAAATTCCCTAATCTCTCTATAGACTAAAGTAAAAAGTGGCTCCCTGATTTGGTGCGCTTTCTGCCCAAATTGTGCCACCATGTCGATGAATAATTCGCTGCACGATCGCTAAACCAATACCCATCCCTTGGAATTCTATCAGCGAGTGCAACCGCTGAAAGACTCCAAACAGTTGATCGGCGTATTTCATCTGGAAGCCAACCCCGTTATCTGTGACAAAAATTGTGCCATCGGCTAAGGTGCCGATTACAATTTTGGCCGGACGGCGCTCACGGCTAAACTTAACGGCATTGTCAATCAGGTTGCTAAATACTTGTTGCAGTAAGGTTGGATCACCGCTCACGCTCGGCAACTCACCTATGGTAAATTCTATCGGGCGATCCTCACCCGTTTCTGTTTGGCTGAGTACCAAAGCGATCGCTGTATCGACCAACTGTCGCAGATTGACAGGCTGACTCGCTATCCTCTGTCGCCCCAGGCGGGACAGTGTGAGTAAACTCTCAATCATCTGCCCCATTTTCTGGCTACTATCCTGAATGATTTTTAAGAAGTGAGCCACCTTCGGATCGGCGATCGCGCCATTATGCTCCAGCTTTTGCGCTAGGGCATCTACGAAACCGCTAATATGCCGCAAAGGAGCGCCCAGATCGTGGGAAATAGAATAGGAAAACGAGTTTAGTTCTTTATTGGCAGCCTCTAACTGAGCCGTAAGCTCCAAAACTCGTTGCTCTAAGGTTTCATTCTGTTGCCTAATTTCTGCTTCTACCCGCCAGCGATCGCTGATGTCCAACATGCTACCAACTACGCGCACCGCACGCCCATCAACATTTCTGACAATCAGTCCTCTTTCCCAGATATACAGGTACTGATTGTCTTTGTTGCGGAACCGATATTCAATCACAAAAACGCTGCTGTTCGCAAAAGCAGCTGAAATTTGGTCGCGTACGCGCTGTTGATCGTCGGGATGCAGGTGAGTGAGCCACCAATCAAACGTCGGCTCAGTTTCTTCCTGACGATAGCCTAAAATCTCGCTCAGGCCCTGCATCCTTTCGACTTTGTTCTTTTCAATATCCCAGTCATAGATAATGCCATTCACCGCCTCAGCAGCAAGCCCGAAGCGCTCATTTGCCCTTCTCAGCTCTTCTTTTGCTCGCTCTAGCTCAGTTAGTTGCCGTTCCACTCAGGGCTGTTGACCATAATTGTTAGTGCTGCTCATTCGTCCCAAAGAGTTGTTCAAAGGCACGAATTGAGCAGCACTGTTATTTAAATCCGCGCTCTGTGCCAACGAGATGGCAATTACCCGATTAAGGATTAACCAGGTGGAAGTAAATCGCCGCCACCAGAATGTTACCCGCTAGCAGAATCAGGCTAACCGCTGTGCGAAACGGATAAGGGGGCTTGGCTGCTGTTTTGGCAACCTCTGTTCCAACTGGTTTGTTACCAGGCGCTTTCTTGGCTTGAGCAGTCATAGGCTTTACTCCTAATTTAATGACTTCTTAAGAAATACCAAAGAGGTGTCCCCATTATCAAAGTTTGTTAAAAATATTTTTGTGCTCACGGTTGCTCAAGTACTCTCTCCGGCGTGGTAAGAACTACGAACCAGAGGACCAGAACGAACGTGGGTAAATCCCATCTCTCGCGCTAGAGCACCCAGTTGGTCAAATTCTTCTGGTGTCCAGTATTTTTGCACCGGCAGATGTGCCAATGTTGGACGCATATACTGACCCAGCGTCAGGCGATCGCAGCCCACCGCCCTTAAATCCATCATCGTCTCGATCACTTCGGCGCTCGTTTCACCGTGCCCCAACATCAGCCCGGATTTAGTCGCAATAGTGGCATCAAGCTCTTTCACAACCTGGAGAACCTGGAGTGAAAGCGAGTACTTAGCTCCTCTTCGCACTGGTCCTTGCAACCGTCGCACTGTCTCTATATTGTGGTTGTAACAAGCTGGTCTTGCATTAACTACCATCTCAATGCGTTGGCGTTGACCTTGCACCCCTGCGCCCTGACCCCCCCAAAAATCCGGTGTCAGAACCTCAATTTGAGTTTCAGGGTTGAGCTGGCGGATATTTACCATCGTCGTCACAAACCAGCTTGCTCCCTGATCAGGCAAATCATCACGAGCCACGGAAGTCAGCACTACATAGCGTAACCCCAACAACTGCACTGACTCTGCTACTTTTTGCGGTTCCTCTGGGTCTAGGGGCATCGGTGCATGACCCTTATCCACTTGACAAAAGCCACAAGCCCTTGTACATGTTGGCCCCATTAGCAAGAAAGTTGCAGTTTTCTGGGCATAGCACTCCCCCCGGTTCGGGCAGCGTCCTTCTTCACAAATCGTGTGAATTTGACGCTGCTTAATAATTCGTTGCACCGTCGAGAGTTCACTGGCTTTGGCGATAGGACGGCGCAGCCACGTTGGCAGCGCCTCAATTTCAGACTTTAGTTGGGAAGCAGGTGATTGGGTCATAGACGTTATAGCAATTTCAGTACATTCACTTAAATCATTTTGCTTTTAAGCGTAAACTAAACTTCTGTTCTCAGTGAAATTTCGCTTGGACATAGCTCAGATCGAAGGTTAAGTTTATTTTGTAGATTTGTTGTGTAAGGATACCTTGAAAAGTCCGCTGATCGGGCAATTCATCTAATTGGTAACTACATCATCTCACCCGTGAAGAGTCCCTGCCAGAGGAGTCAGTCGTGGCAAGCCGCAAGATCCTAGTTATCGATGACAGTCGTGTGATTCGGGTACGAGTACGGGAAATGTTGCCGCAGGGTAACATTGAAATCCTGGAAGCCAAAGACGGCGTTGAAGGACTAAATTTAATCCGCGAGGAACGCCCAAACCTGATTATGCTGGATTGGCTGTTGCCTAAACTGAGTGGTTGGGAGGTTTTTCAGCAGATTCAACAAAACGCTGATTTGCAGAAGATCCCCCTCGTGCTGATGTCAGGCCGTAAGGAAGAAGTGACGGAGAAAACCCAGGAACCGTTTGAGTATTTTGAATTTATGCTGAAGCCCTTTGATCAGAATGAACTGATGGGGGCTATCAAGTCAGCGATGGCAAAGGCCAAACTGCCTCGTAAGCAAGCCCAAGTATTAGCTGCTCCAACTCAAAGCGCGGGGGTGACAGAAGCAGCAACCTCAGCAGAGAGAGCAGGAGCCCCTGAGATTCAGGCGCTGAATCAGAAAATTGCCAAGATGCAGGCAGAAATTGATGGTTTGAAGCAACAGCTGACCCATATTATGACGTTGATCAATCAAAAGGTGCATTAGTATTAAAAATACTAGCTATTCTTCTGCGCCCGCTGCATGAAGCGATCGCACTATATTCCTGTAGCCATTAAATTCCGCAATCATTAAAGCCGTGTAGCCACCTCGGTTTTTCAACTTCACATCTGCCCCAGCGCCTAGCAACAGAGCTACAGCACCCGCATAACCCCGATGAGCTGCCCACATCAACGCCGTTGCCCCAGCTGAGTCTTGCAGATTTACATCTGCCCCTATGAGCAGCAACTGCTGCATCACCCCCATGTGGTTTCGATCCGCTGCCTTCATCAATGCTGTTTTCCCGTCGTCTGTTTGGGTGTTGGCATCAGCGCCGTAGTCTAGCAACACTTTGACTGTCTCAGTGTGACCCTGCGATGCCGCTAGCGTCAGAGGCATCTCACCCAAGTTTTTACTACTTAGCATAGACGCAAGCTGTTGCGCCTCTACCCGACGCAGCAAAGCCTCCACAATTTGGCTGTGCCCCTGCAACGCTGCTACGATCAAAGGTGTATCACCCAGCTGATTTCTCACTTGGACATCAGCCCCTCGGTTAAGTAGAACTTCCACAACCCCAGCATGGCCTTCCACAACCGCAAGATGGAGAGCCGTTTCACCATCTTTGTCTTTGGCATTAATATCAGCGCCTTTGCCGATTAAAGCCGCTGCGATCGCACTATGCCCGCCCGCCGCTGCCGCCGAGAGCGCAGTTCCACCTTCCCGGTTTTTAACTCTCACCTCAGCTCCTGCCTCTAGCAGTGCTTGCACGACTTCAGTGTGACCTTGGTCTGCACAGAGCGTTAAGGCAGTTTCCCCCTCTTGGTCTTTGGCATTGATATCAGCGCCAGACGCTAACAACAGTTGGGTAACAGACAGATAACCGGCCTCAGCTGCTTGCATCAGGGCGCTTCTGCCATCCAGATTTTTACCATTCACACCTGCCCCATACTCCAACAACAGCCGTACCGTCTGGGTGTGCCCTTGACGAGCGGCCAATGTCAATGCCGTCTCGCTCCATCTAGTTTTATTTAAATCAGCACCAGCAGCCAGCAATACTTGTACTACACTGCTGTGACCGTGCTGGGCAGCGAGGTTCAAAGCGCTATCCTCGTCCTTATCTTTGACTTTGATGTCCGCACCAGCACTCAAGAGGATTTGCACAATGTCGGCATCACCTTTCAATGCTGCCGCCATCAGCGCTGTACTCCCGTCGTCATTTTTGGCATTCACCTCAGCGCCATGGGTAATTAGTGTTTGTACAATGTCAATTCGATGATTCGCTGCCGCTAACATCAAAGCGGTGACACCAAATAATTTTCTGGGCAGGTTGATATCAGCGCCCTGAGCAAGGAGGATGCGGACAATCTCGGTGTAGCCCATCTGGACAGCAAACATCAAAGCTGTGGTGCCATCGCGATCGCTGGCATTAACATCAGCACCCTGGGCGAGTAGCGCTTTGACCCGCTTGATGTCGCCACTCCTAGCCGCTCTTATCAGCAAGATCTCATTATAGGAACTCATGTATAGAAACCTATCTTAAAACCTGCCCATAAGCTAGTAGCAGATCTTTTAGATTCCCTCATCGACACCAAGAGCGACTTTTATTTTTGTTATACAGAAAATCTAGTGGTTATGCTAAGTTTTATCAAGATTATTAGAAAATGGTGAGAACACTATGAGCTTCGAAATTCCGGCGCAGATTAAACCTTGGCTGAATTTCATTCATCCGGTTTTGATGTGGGTAGTGTTGGCAGTGTCGATTTATGCACTGTACTTAGGTGTTCAAGTGCGGCGAACCAGAAATGCTGAGGGTGAAGATAAGAAAGAGCTGCTTAAAGGCAGGTATAACGTCAAGCACTACCAGATCGGTTCCGTGCTGTTAGCGCTGATGATACTCGGTGCGCTTGGTGGCATGGGTGTAACTTACATCAACAATGGCAAGCTGTTTTTCGGGCCTCACCTGTTGGCAGGATTAGGCATGACGGGAATGATTGCGGTTTCTGCTAGTCTTTCTCCCTACATGCAAAAAGGGCACAATTGGGCACGCTACACCCACATTGTTTTGAATGCGGCTCTTTTAGCACTGTTCAGCTGGCAGGCGGTGAGCGGCGTGCAAATTGTCCAAAATATTGTCAGCAAGATGTGAGCATCACCCTATCACCCCCTCTCCCGGCGCTTCGCGCCTGACTGGAGAGGAAAATTTAAACCCAAGGACTGATGAAAATCTTCCTGCACTTTGTAGGTCAAGCGGCGAGAAACTTGTTGCACGATCTTGTGAAGCAGGCGATCGCCGGTGCTTTGAATCAGAGATTTGGGCAATCGGTTAATTAACTTGGGAAAATGAATCTCAACTGCTAGCTCCAGCTGCCACTCAACTCGTGTGATCAAGCTCTGGGTAGAGGAGTCTGCCGGTGTTTCCACTAACTCCATGGCAGACTTAAAGTCTACTTCATAACCTGGAGCGACGTAATTTGGCACTGGGAGAGTCTTGATGCGATAAACGCCCAAGTCTGGGGGCAACAGCTCCAAGCCAACTTTCGGCTCCACTTCATAGTTAAAGGCGCCAAAGCGACCGATTACCAAAGCGTAGCCATTTTTCCCTAAGGGTTCCACCTTCATCGGGTGAGCGCAGCGGCAAAACCACTTGTGGTGGGCGTTGAGATACTCAGCAACCATTTGAGCAGGAGCATACATTTCCATGCAGTCGGCAAACTGGCCGTAAAAGCGAGTCGGTGCGCTAGTTGTTGCTTCTGCTACTGAATCGTCAGGTTCTGGCACATTTGCCTCTCTATTCAAAAGTGCTTCAGGAGCCTCAATCGATTGGTATTCGCGCTTTCGTGACAGCATAAATGCCTTCCTGTGTGATTTGACCTATGTTCAGGATTCCCAGTTTGGGTTCAATGTTTCGCCTTGACCCTTAATTTTGACTAAAAGATCAGGAATCTGCCACCAAGTTCACAGATTTACAATTGAGAAGTAGATATTTTCTCACACGGCCAGAAAATTTTTAGTTTACTTAGGGCATAGTTTGTGATATGAAAGCATTTGTAGCAGGGGCAACAGGCGAAACTGGTCGCCGGATTGTGCAAGAGCTAGTGAAGCGGAATATTCCCGTCCGGGCATTGGTGCGGGACTTAGAGAAAGCCAGAGGAATTTTACCCACAGAAACCGAGTTGGTGGTGGGTGATGTGTTAAACCCAGGCAGCCTCAGTGGTGCCTTGGCAGATAGCACCGTGATCCTGTGTGCTACAGGAGCAAAACCCAGCTTTGACCCGACTGGGCCTTATAAGGTGGACTACGAGGGAACCAAAAATCTGGTAGATGCCGCCAAGGCTAAAGGGATTGAGCATTTTGTCTTCGTTTCTTCTCTGTGTACTTCCCAACTTTTCCATCCGCTGAACTTGTTCTGGCTGATTTTGGTTTGGAAGAAGCAAGCAGAGGAGTATATCCAAAAGAGCGGTCTGACGTATACCATTGTGCGGCCTGGGGGGCTGAAGAATGAAGACAACCCCGATCCAGTCGTAATGTCCTCTGCTGACAAGCTATTCGATGGCAGCATTCCTCGCACCAAGGTGGCACAGGTATGTGTGGAGGCTCTGCTTCAACCCGCTGCCCGGAATAAGATTGTAGAAATCGTTGCCAAGCCAGAAACTCCGCAGAAGAGCTTTGAGGAGCTATTTGCTGCTGTGGCCTGAATACTGGGGGGCACAGTTGTAGATTCATTCTTAGTCAAGGAGTGTCGAATTCGTGCGTCCCTTGCATCTGTTGGCTAATCAACCCAAGCGGATTTTTAGGATTTGGGCTCTAAGACGTCTGATTGCAGGCAGCGCCGCGATCATTGTGTTGGTGTTCATGTGCTCGAATTGGCCCAGAAAAGAACCGCGATCGCGCCCTGAGCCGGTATTCAATGTGAATTTTCCACCGCTGGTGATGCATGGGGGTGACCCTTATATTCGGGCTCTGATGCGAACCATCTCGGCAAGTGAGGCCAACTCCTCCCAACCGTATTCCATCCTGTATGGCGGTCAGCACGTCCACGACCTAAGCCGCCATCCTGAGCAATGCGTGACGATTTTACGTGGCCCCAACATGGGAAATTGTTCAACAGCTGCTGGTCGGTATCAGCTGTTGAATACTACCTGGTTCAAGCTCGCCCAGCGCTATCACCCCCAACCATCGGGGTTTATGTTTTGGCACTCATATAGCTTTGAGCCGGAATTTCAGGATCAGGTCGTTTACGCTTGGCTGAGTGACCCGCAAGTCTGGGGAGGGGACATCCCACAACTGCTGCGGCAGGGAAAGTTGGAGCAGGTGCGGCGGCGACTTTCTGGCACCTGGACAAGTCTAGGGTATGGAATAGAAAGCAATTCGATCACCGGGCAATTGCCAAAGATTTATCAGAAGATTTTGGTAGAGGAACTAGGATCAGCTTCTACATCATCCTCGCTAAACACGATAGTCTCAAGTCTAAACCTATAACCAGACCATCTGATAGTAGGCAATTTATCTACTGCTTGCTGTAAGTAGTAGATGCAGGAACACTTAGGTAAGCTACCTTTTTGCAATAGAGGCAGAGAAGGTAGTTTAGATAAATCAAGTTTTTTAAACAAGTTGTTGACTACCAACTTTTGATGCGAGGAGTTTACATTTTCACCCCACCAAGCATAAGAGAGTCTATCGGCTCCTGGTGCCATCGGTTATCCAGGATGACAAGCCGCCCAAGAGTTACGATCGCGTCACCTCTGACTTTGGTGGTCTTGCTATTTTTGTAAAGGTTAAAGATATATACGTTTAGTGTCCCAGCTGTACGGGCTAACTGATGAAGAGATTGCCATAGTCGAAGAAGCAACTCAAGGAGTACCTCTATGAATACAAGCGAATTAAAAGTAAATCTGCCCCCCGGACTCTCTTCTGATGAAGCCAAGCTACTCCTGGCTATTAAACTTTATGAAGTAGGGAAAATATCACTAGGACAGGCAGCGAAGATAGCCGGGTTTTCCAAACGTGCCTTTATGGAAATATTAGGACAATATAAAGTCACCATATTCGCATATTCTCCTGAAGAATTGCGGTCGGAATTGGGGATGTGAGTCAACCCGTAGTAACTGACAGTACCAGCTTGATTATGGCCTACAGTGATTTTACCCTTGCTAAAGTTAAAGAAACCTTTGATTTAACCTTAGAAGAATCCCATAACCTATTTTTTGATGTAGAGGGAGTACAACCGTCTGAGGTTTTAACTGTGACTTTGCAGGAGTATATTCTACTAGCAACAGCAATCAATACCGAAAAAGCTCGCTCTGAGCTGCTAATTGCCCCGGTTTTAACTGAGGTGAGACGACAGTTAAAATATCAAATAGCCCTGTTTTCTGGTACAGAGTTTAATATAGATAATAATCTGGGGCTTACTGGCTTTTGTGATTTTATCATCAGTGGCTCTAAAGAGCAATACTATATTATTGCCCCCATTATCGTAATCGCCGAGGCGAAAAATGAAAACATTAAAGGGGGATTAGGGCAATGTATCGCGGCAATGGTTGCTGCCAAATTATTTAATCAAAGAGCAAGTAACGATATTGAACTAATTTATGGAGTTGTTACTAATGGTACGAACTGGAAGTTTCTCACTTTGGAAGGAAATATAGTTTTTATTGACTCTATCGAGTACTACATCAAGGAGATAGATAAGATTCTGGGCATTTTTCTCAAACCGATCCAGAAATTTATTGCAAAAATTAGTTGATATCAATAATGTAAGGATTCAGGTAATGGGGAAATGACTGAAAAGCTTTTCCCGTAAAGGTTTGGAGGATAATTCAGCTTTTTTTAATTTTCAATAAGAATCGGTGGAATGGCCATTTCTCGTTGCTTGTTGAGAATATCAACTTATTTATTCTAGAAGTACGGATCTGAAATGCAATCCAGGCAAGGGTTTCAACACCTGAATCCTTACTCAATAATATGTAACCGATTGACATCGTTGAATTTGCTCCCTTGCCTAAGAGAGCCTCTGCGGTTCATCTTGAATCATTGCCTCCAGAATCCGGCACCGGGAATCAAGGCGCAGTTGGTCGGGCTGCCTGTGGCGCACGAGAAAGGCTTTGCCTTCTGCTAGAGCAAGAAAATTCTGCACGTCCTCTCCACTGCGTTGTTCGACTGCGATGATGACTCGCTCCACCCAAGCTCCGAGCTGGCGGTGGAACCACCTGAGTTTGGCCTCTTCGAGATGCACTACGATATCACCCTCGGACTGCAAAAGCCTGCCGATGCTGTCAAATCAAGCTCAGGCTAAGTCAATCAGGCTTTTTCCGTCGTTGTCAAATGAGGTGCCAAGCCATTCCAGAAAATCCCTATCTAACGTTGCAGTATCCTTCAATCGTTGTAAATCTTCACTTTGTTTAGCCATTTCTCGGACTGCCAGCGGGTGACTAGCGATCGCCTCTTTCAGCTTTTCTAATCCATTTTTAGACTCACTGACATTGAAAGATTCGGCTTCGCTCAGGAGGAATGCATCAATGGTGTTTGTAACGCAATTTGCTACCCTGATAATCTGCTGTGGGGTAGGATCGAGACAGGCTTCTAGAGTGTTACAGATCGCTATAGCTGCCTCCTGTGCTTCCACATCATAAATCAAATTCGAGCCGGTAAAGTCATCCGAGTCTGGGATTATGTTTTCACAATCCTTTATTAATTGACGAATTAAAGCAGCATCCACTGGCTTTCCTTGAAGGATTTGCCAAACTTCATCAAGTGCAGTTCTCACCACAGAGGGAGCGCCCCAATTTTCCATGCGAGAAAAAGCGTTGTAGTTGGGAAGCACCCTCTCGCAACAAGAAACAGCAAACGCGATTCTACGAAGCGGAGGGAGTCCTTCTAGTTCTTTTTCTAAAGCCTCAAATTTGTAGAAGTCTAGATTCATTTTGTTATTCGCCTGTCTTGGACTCTACTGCTGTGTTTGAGGAAGATTCACATTAGTCGCTGGTCTTATATTTTTTGGTTGCATCTCTGCCCAACAATTCGAACAAATATTCCTGCTCGCCCCGATTGCTTCAACCGTTTTCCCGTTAGTTTCAGCCCATGAAATTATTCTAATCTCTGCATGGGTTTTAGATTTTTCATCTGGAATCCTAGTTTCTCCTGCTTGGTCGATGGCATTTCTTTGTGCCGGAGAAGGCAAGCCGGTCTATCCGGCGACTGTGCCTCTACCAACAGTCATGCAGCGCGGGATAGATTCGCTCTGTGAGGATAGTCACAGCCAGACGTGGCTGGCTACTGACACAAAGTTCACTCACCCGGAGGCCACCCGAATAGAGGAGTTGGACAATAGGGGGTAAATGAGCATTGGAGCAGAAACTTAGGTTAAGCCTGTAACGTACGCAAGCTTTGCATTCCAGCTATCTAATCTCAATAACCATTGCCGACTAAATAATAGTTTTTGCTTATGGTGGAATCAAATTTTTTCGCTTATAAGCCTAAATGCAATAAGTAGAAGTTATTGTTTAGCCTCAAAATTTAGCTGTTTGTGTCGTTAGCCTATGTTTCTGTTTGATTGCTGATTTCACCCCGTTTTGGGGTGGTCTAAAGACCAGGAACACCAAAAGTCGCCAATATCCGAGATTAGCAGCAAAATCAAGAAATGGTATGGCAAATCCATTCAACAGCAGCTGGTAAATCTGCAGCGATGTAATCCGGTTGGGTGTGGTGCTGGTACTGACCACCCAAGACGCGATCGCCATATCCAGTCTGCACCAAAATCCCACAGCACCCGGCGTTATGAGCCATGTCAATATCTGTAGCCTTATCCCCCACCATAAAACTGCGGCTCAGATCCAAATCGTGTTCCCAGGCAGCTGCTGTGAGCATCCCCGTATTAGGTTTGCGCCAGGTACTCCAGCGGGTAAATCGTGGTTCGATTCCCCCTTCTGGTGGACTGAGATAAGGACAGTAATAAAGCGCGTCTAACCGCGCCCCAGCCTGTTGTTGCAACAACTGGCAAAGACGGCGGTGAAGTGCTTCTACATGCTCAACTGGGTAGTAACCCCTGGCTGGTCCTGATTGGTTGGAAACCAGACAGCAAAACAGCTGTTGGTCATTAAGCTGACGCACTGCTTGGGCGGCACCAGGGATCAGGTGTAAGTCTTCAACGCGGTGGATATAGCCTGCCTCGACATTCAGAACCCCATCGCGGTCAAGAAATACTGCGAGTCTAGCCACCCCAAACCCGCTCCAGAACTGTTTTGGGTGAAATGTCTGCCATGTCTGTAGTTGGGGATTTAATCGCCAGGAAGCGATCGCCCGAAGGTAACAATTTTTGCGGATCTGTAGGACCAAATAAGGCGATGGTATATGTCTGAACCGCCACTGCCAGATGCATCGGTGCACTATCAGTACACAGCATCAAGTTGGCACCAGCAATCATCGCTGCCAGCTTCCCGATATCAGGTGGGGATGTCACCTTGACGTCGGGACTCGACTGCAACAGTGAGCCCACCAACTGCTCATCCTCTGGTCCCTGGAGTACCACTACCGGCAAATCCGGCTGCCGAGAATGGAAGTCTTGAATAATCTGCTTCCATTTCTCGGCTGGGTAGATTTTATTAATTCCTTTAGCTTGAGCTAGCTCGCTAGAACCTCCGTGGATCAGAATGTAGCCACTTTCTGAAATGCCTAGCCGTTTTTGTTCGCTTTCTGCCCAGCCAATATCCGGTAAGGGTACATTGATTGCTAGCTCAGGACAGGGTGATTTTATTCCTAGTCCTTGTAGCAGGTCGTGGTACATTGCCGCAGCATACTGCGATTCTTTGAGTGGCACAGGGTTGGTGAGAAAATCAGCTCCCGCGCCATTGTAGCCAATACGTTGATTAATCCCAGTTATCCAGAGCAGCAGACCGACAAACCAGCGCTGCCCCAAAGACAGGGCGACATCGTACTCGCGATCGCGGATGATGCCCACAAAGTTGCCCCAGTCTGCCAGACTGTTGCGGTCTTTGAAATCAAACGGGATCACGTTTTGAACTGACTTACACACTCGGTATGCACCCTTTGACCGGGGTTCGACAACGACATCAATCTGAGCCTCAGGGTAATACCGCTTCAGGTCATCAAGAGTGGGAAAGAATAGAATTTGGTCGCCAATCCCGCCGGGAATCAGGGCTACTACTCGCATAATATTTCTTTACGATTACTCGCTCCCTATTTTAGGGGAAGATAAACGTGA
This sequence comes from uncultured bacterium, assembly GCA_964250845.1. Taxonomy (GTDB): domain Bacteria; phylum Cyanobacteriota; class Cyanobacteriia; order Cyanobacteriales; family Chroococcidiopsidaceae; genus CAXUIG01. The sequence continues at coordinate 24,431 of CAXUIG010000014.1, forward strand.
ATCTTGCCTAAAATATTGAGGAATCCTGTGTATTTATTAATTCCCGCTGCGGGAATGGGACGGAGGATGGGGAGCGATCGCAACAAACTCCTGCTGACTTTGCGATCGCAACCGTTGATTACCTGGACTCTTCTAGCAGCTGAAAAGTCTGTTCACATCGGCTGGATAGGTATTATTGCTCAACCATCTGACTGGTCAGACCTGAAGGAGATTCTAGCAGGGCTATCCCTGAGTAAGCCGGTGCAGCTGATTCAGGGGGGAGCTACCCGCCAGGAATCGGTTTATCAAGGCTTGCAGGCGCTTCCAGTAGAAGCAGAGCAAGTTTTGATTCACGACGGGGCTAGGTGCCTTGCCACACCAGATTTGCTAGACCGATGTGCTCAGGAGATTCGCCACTGTCCGGGTTTAATTGCCGCCGTGCCGGTAAAGGACACGATCAAAGTCGTAGATGAGATTGGGTTAATTCAAAGTACACCAGACCGGCGGCAGTTGTGGGCGGCTCAAACCCCTCAGGCATTTGATGTCCAGTTGTTGAAACAGTGCCATGCCGAAGGTCTTCGGCTCGGCTGGGAAGTCACAGACGATGCGGCTTTGTTTGAAAAATCCGGTTTCCCAGTCCGAATTGTGCCCGGAGAGGAGACAAATTTAAAGCTGACAACGCCAGTGGATTTAGCGATCGCAGAACTCATCCTCCGCCAGCGCCTGGGGAACTGAGCATATGCGGTTGCCAAATCTTAATCCCGTCACTACTAGCACTGATCAGGGTCTTACCATCTAAGCCGAAGGCGACAGAAAGGTTGCTATACCGAGACGCGCTAACAATAGTGAGGAATTTTCCTGTTTCCAGTTGCCATATATTAATTGTGCCGCCATTTGAAACAGCAAGGGTTCGCCCATCCGGACTCACTGTCAAATCAGAGGAACCTGACTTGAAGGTATGGATGAGTTTTCCAGTACTTACATTCCAAACTTTAATCTTGCTACTGCCACTAACAAGCGTCTTACCATCGGGGTTGAAAGCCAGGGTAGTCACCTTACCTGAATTCAACGTGTGTAGCAGTTGTCTGGTTTTCAGATTCCAAATCTGAGTATTAATGCTGCCAATGGCGAGAATATTACCTTCAGGGTTGAAAGCCAGGGAAGCCACGTCACCTGAACCTAGGGGGCGCAAACCTTTTCCCGTTTTGAGATCGAAGAGTTGAACACCACTGCTGCCAGGTTGACTATCGAACCACAAATGATTACGGCTACCACCGGCGAGGATTAGACCATCGGGGCTGAAAGTAAGGGAAGTCATCCTACCCGCATTGATTGTGTGTAGCAGGTTCCCTGTGCCCAAGTTCCAAAGTCGAATAGTTTTGTCAAGACTGCTACTAGCAAGGGTCTGACCATCAGGGCTAAAGGTAATAGCAGTAACCCAATCTGAATGCCCTGAAAGGATAGCCAGCGGTTTGCTTGTGCCCAGGTTCCAAAGCTTAATCGTCTTCCCATAACTACTGGCGAGGGTCTGACCATCAGGGCTGATGCTGATGGCGGTGGTTTCCCTGGTAGAGAGTGTGCCTGCCAGGGAAAAACAGACTGACGCAGGGGGCTGGGGGCGAAGGCAAAAACTCTGAGGAGCCATAGGGTCACCCCCCTTGGACAGCACGGCGTAGGTGCCAACTGATAGGACGATGGCAGGGGCTAAAGCTGCCCCTATGAGCCGCCCAAATTTTTCCTGTGACAAATTAAAATCAACTCACAAGGTTCGCCAATAGGAGCGTCAAATCATCATCAGTCCGTTTCTGGATCCGCTCTGACCTCAGTAAAGCTACTAGCTGTTCTTTTGCCTCAGTCTCATCCGTCACGTCAGCCATGAAGTGGAACAGGGGGGAAAAGAACGGCACGTGTGGTTTACCATCGGTCATTTCAAGAGCGAGCATTTGCAGCCCATCAGACATGAGGGCAATATTTGCTGGTGATCCGCGCCATAAAGTTACCTGTGCTGTTTCCAGAGCGTTAGGGGAGACGAGGAACGTAGTCTCGTTGATGTATTCCCCGCTCTGCGGCGCCGTGAGTGCGATCACGTTCCCCTGACTATCCCCCGCCACTGCGACACCATCGCCTACCTGCGCGGCTGCAATCAGTTTAGGTGTAGCGACCACTATAATCAAGGTCGTGGCTAAATCTCGCGCCGCGACATTGCACGCTACCGCTTCTGCTTCGACTGCTGTCTTCGCGGCAACGAGTGCGTTATTCAGGAGCAATTGCCAACCTTCTTCATCCTCAGGCGATCGCGACGTATCCTCTTTGAAGCGGATCGTTTCTACCGCTGTTTGGGCGGCAACGATCGCCCCGATCTTTCCCAGGGGTGCCGAACCAGCACCATCGGCAACTGCTGCTATCAAAACCCCTTCTGGCAACCTTTCCCAGTGATGAGCGTCCTGACACAACTGATCCACTCTCTCGTGGCTTGTGCCACGAACCGACGCTGCTACTACCCGCCATTGGACTAGCTCTTTAGAGGTATCCATCCGCTGTTTGTCTTGATCTTGGTGGACATCACTCGAGATCATTAAAGCACTCCCCACCCTATCGGTGGCAGTGCCACTTGCTCGTCTACCTTTGACTGAGAGACTGCTGACATGCTGGCTGAGAGCCAGAGGAACATCTCCGTAAAGTTTAGTCCTTTAAGTTTGATCGGCGTGCGCACAGCGATTTCACTTAAGCGCGTCATGTTAGCGTTTTCCACCCCCACACTGAAGAAAGCAACGCCCTTTTTGGCTTCAGCGTCTTTGATCCGTTGTGTTACTTGCTCTATAACATTTTCTGGCTCTCCTTGCGGCTCGCCGTCGGTAATCATAAATATCCATGGACGATAGTAAGCGACACCGTTGGCGCGATACTGGGATTTGCGGTCTTGGATTACGTCTAGAGACTTTTGAATTGCAGCCCCTATGTGGGTAAGCCCCTGGGCTGTTAGCGTCGGCGGCTCGAACTGGTCAGCGGTCACGAAGTCCTGAACTACATTCACATCACAGTCAAACGTGATCACCGCGACCTCAACCCGCCGTGAAGCCAGAGAGTTTTTTATCAGGTCATCTTTAAAGGTTCGCAACCCCTCATTCAAGGCATCAAGCGACGCCCCTTGCATCGAGCCAGAGGTGTCTAGTAAGAGGACACAAGGGCAACGTGGTTCTGGGTTCTCAGCGAACTCCACTACTTCATCAAGTCTTAGTTTATCCGACATATTTTTTTGTTGTAGTAGACAGCATGCTAACTTTCATGTTCCTCTTTCTTAAACAGTTCAGTAGTAAGGCTACATGAATATTGCTTAGCTTACGATAACTCAGCAGTAAACAGGTAGTGTCAGCAACGCCGAAAGCTACTTGACAATGCCAATCTAACTTAAGAACTCTTCAGGCAGGGCTATGGGTCTTGTCAACGCCCACGCCGATCAGTCTACCTACCCACTCTCCCAGCGGTTAGCTGTAAGCAATTTTTATCTCACCACTATTGCATCTTTTACCCGCTTAAGCCTAACTTAGACCTAATATTTACAGAGATTATACATAAATAATTCAATATTAACCCTTTAACTAGACAGATTTTTAATCATAAATGCAAAAATGATAAAAGTCATTAAAACTGAGACCTATTAATCTCTAGTTTTTCTCCTCCAGCAAAATACACTCAGGGAAAACATCTCACCAAAAATATTATCACATATCACACGTCTCCAGAACCGTCAATACCTATTTTAAACAACTGCTAAGTTAAAAATCCCCTCCCATAAGGGTTAAAACTGCGATCAGAGGATAAAAACGGCTTAAAACAACCATAAAATTCGTCGTTAGCAAAAAATAACCCAACTGCCGCCTGTCCACTACTTAAGACTTGATTTCGAGGATAGGGATGCGTATCAGTAGTCATTTGTAGTGATTGCAACCACGGTTGTGGTGTCCGAGCAAAACACCTGTCTCAATGAAGCTTAACGAAATTAACTAGATACAGGTTAAGATCTACTTAGCATGTTTTTGCTTTTGACCAAGCTGCGCGAGTACCAATTTATTTTTTTGTCAAAAAAGTTAATTAAACTTAATATACCGTTGGATATTTTCGTTCAGCTTTAATTACTAAATGGACAACCGTGGAACCTTCCAAAAACTGCGCCCACTGAGTTTGTTAGAACACTTATCTACTTGTTACGACAGTGCTCATTTACAAGTGTCTAGCAGCTCAGTTTCCTGGTCGATCTACCTAGAGCAGGGAAAAATAATCTATGCCTCGCATTCAGTTGATCCGTTTGATCGACTTGATCGTCATTTGCGTCGCCTCAGTGCTCAAATTCCTACACTTGTAAGTGAAACTCGTGCGCAACTACGCCGAATGTTTGAAACTGAACCAGAAAATCAGTTAATTCAAAATTATGATTATCAAGCTATTTGCTGGTTAGTCAATAACCAGTATGTGAGCCCTGTACAGGCAGCGGCGCTGATAGAGGGATTGGTTAAAGAGGTCATTGAGTCATTTCTATTGGTAAAAGGAGGAAATTACCAATTAGGGAAAAAACTCGATGTCATGCCCGATTTTTGTAGACTAAAGCTGCAACCGATACTGGAACACTGTCAAAACCGATTGCAGGTTTGGCAATCTTTGGGACCACAAATTTTGTCTCCCTATCAGCGTCCTTACTTTTTGAGTCGACGCAGATCCCAGCAGCAACTTTCACCAGAAATCCAACAGAAATTAAGTGCCATGCTGAAGGGTTTCAGCTTTTATCATCTTGGCGTTCTACTGAATCAAGATGAATTGCAACTAGCTCAAAGCTTATACCCATATGTAGTGGACGGAACTATTGTATTGCATGACCCCCACCCACCTTTTGATCAATTACCGAAGACGTTTGTTCAATTACCAGCTCAGCCTGCCCGGACTCCAGAAACCCTATCTCCCAAGACACAGCGGCGAGAACCAATTCATAAAATTGAAGCACCAATTAATCATACCCCTGCCGATAAGACAGCTACTCCTGTAGCACCGATTAATAATACCCCTGCCAATAAGACAGCTACTCCTGTAGCACCGATTAATAATACCCCTGCCAATAAGACAGC
>CAXUIG010000014.1:29626-45899 GCA_964250845.1 uncultured bacterium
TACTCCTGTAGCACCTAATAAAAGGACGTACACCATTGTTTGCGTAGATGATAGTCCAACAATGTTGAAGGAAATTAGCTATTTTTTAGACGATGAAAGCTTTTCAGTTTTCCCGATTAGCGATCCAGTTAAAGCTTTAATGCAGATTATCCGGCACAAACCAGACTTAATTTTGCTTGACGTTAGGATGGCATCCATAGATGGTTATGAACTATGTCGGCTTGTACGAAATCACCCACGTTTCCAGAATACACCGATTATTATGGTAACGGGAAATACGGGAATTATAGACCGAGTAAAAGCCAGACTCGTAGGAGCGTCGGGCTATTTAACAAAGCCTTTTAACCAAGCAGACTTGCTAAAGATGGTGTTTAAACATCTAGGTTGATTTGGTATAATTTAGAATTGACTTATAAATCACGATTGAGGATAAATAAACATGAGTACAGTGCTAGTGGTTGAAGATACCCTTTCGCAGCTGGAGTTAATGAGTAACTACCTGCGCGACAGTGGTTATACCGTAATCATTGCTACAGATGCCAAAGAGGCTCTGAATAAGGCTGTAAAACAACAACCTGATGCCGTTGTTACTGATGTGGTAATGCCAGGAATGAGCGGCTTTGAGTTGTGTCGTAAACTCAAAAGAAATCCGGTCACTGAACAAATGCCGATTATTATTTGTAGTTCTAAAGATCAGGAAATAGATCGGATTTGGGGGATGAAACAAGGTGCCGATGTATATGTAACCAAGCCCTTTACCCGAGAACAATTAGTTCGTGCGGTTAAATCTGTTGTGGCTTGAAACCATGGATACCTCAATACTTGCAACCGAGCTGAATCAACTACACCGCATGGGTGATACTTATCTTAAATTTCAGGTGGAGCAACAGACACCTGCTATTTTGTCAATCGAGTACGCGCAAGAAGTGCTGATCGTGCCGGTTGGGCGTATTACTCCGATGCCTAATATGCCTAATTGTGTGTTGGGATTATTGAATCGACGCAATCGAGTGTTGTGGGTCATTGACTTAGCACAGATGCTAAAGTTACAGCCCCTCAATACCAATGGCCAACAGTACAACTTGGCAATTATCCAAGTAGATAAAATTCCTTTGGGGCTGGTTGTGCAGGAAGTTAAAGGTGTAACGAGATTTACGCCTGATTGTATTCAATCCCCACAAGGAATTGTTACATCCTTTGTAATACCATATTTACATGGATGTATTCTGCAACCAAAAGAGATCTTGATGGTGCTGAATGCTGAAGCCATTATGCATTCACCCATTATACACAGAGAATAGGAGTCTTGGAGTCTCCGAGTCAAAATGAAATCAAAAGAAAGCCAGAAAAAAAGTTTTCAATATTTATTTTTTTTTCTCAGTAGCATATTTTTTTTTATTTTACAATAAGTAAGAAAATTACGTCGCTTTCTATAATTATCTCCTGACTCCTGACTCGGAGACTTGGAGACTCCTGATAATTTTGTTTTATTCACAGCACTTTGAGGCTCTCACTTTATGACGATTCGATTCGAGCAGGATTCACAGGCCTATGAACAGCAACAGCACGAATATGATGCTGCTAGGGTGGATCACTCAAGAGCTTTTGACACTGGTCATACTCCTCAGAGATTTGTTGCTCCAGTATGGCAGAGGTTGAGCTTAAGAACCAAAGCAACAGCAATAGCTATCGCCTTAACCACTCTCCCACTCCTAGCGTTAGGGGCAACTGCCTATTACTTGACGAACAAAAACCTTACCGAAGGCGTGATTCATGAACAACAAGACCATGTTATTTCCCTAAAAAATGGTCTCAACAGCTTCACACTAGAGCGTTATAGAGAGATTATAACAATCTCTCAATTGGGTATTCTCAACAACCCAAACGTGCGAGCAGCAACTTCTGGCCAAGAAAAACAAGCAGTGCTGGATCGATACCTTGAGAAAGGTTATGACAATATTGCTGTTGCGGATGTTGCTGGCAATACAATTTTCCAATCGGCAGGTCATCCGATCACAGGTCTCGGTACGCGGGATTATTTTCAGCAAGCTTTAAAAACCAATCGTCCTGTCATTAGTCCTCCAATAGAATTGTCAAACGAGGCTGCCATCTTTGCTGCTGCACCGATTGTAGATACCGCTACGGGCAAAACGATTGGCGTGGTGCGATCGCGCACACCGATAAGATATCTTTCCCAGCAGATCCAGACCGAAGCTCTGGATCTAGCCCAGAACAATAAAGGCTTTGAATCACACGAAAGCTTGGCAATTAATAACCTTGGTAAAGTTTTCGTAGCAACGTCAGGGAAGTATATAGGTAAGGATGCTGAGTCAGTTTTTCCCCGCGCTGCTGCTCAATTGAAAGCGGCTAACGAGGTGGGTAGCGTAGTCGATATTGATCAGCTCGACGGTAAGGAGTACATAGTATCCTACACTCCGGCTGGAAAAATAGAGGGATTGCCCAATTTGAATTGGGGTGCTATGGTTGCCCAGCCTACATCAGAGGCATTTGCAGCGAGCAGAAACCTGCTGTTGAGCTTAGCCATTGGGAGTGTGGTGATAGCATTGCTGGTGGGTGCGATCACTGCCTACCTAGTAAATCGTGCCCTGCGTCCAGTACTTAAAGCTACCAACGCAGTGCAAAAACTGGGTCAAGGCCAACTCAACACCCGCATTGCCGTAGAAGGGGAAGACGAACTCGCTGTCTTAGAGTCTAACATCAACCTGATGGCAGACCAACTTCAGACCCTATTACAGGAACAAGAAGCCGAAGCCGAGCGATTGCAGCTATTTGCTGACATTACCCTGCGCATTCGTCAGTCTCTAAACCTGGAAGATATCCTCAAGACGGCAGTTAAAGAGGTTCGAAAAGTCCTGAAAACGGAGCGAGTGGTCATCTATCGCTTCCACCCAGACTGGAGTGGAAGTGTCGTAGCAGAATCTGTCGCTCCTGGTTGGACTCATGCCTTGGCGTCAGAAATAGATGACTCGTGTTTTAAGGAACATGAACCTTATGTAGAACAGTACAAGAATGGTCGTGTCCGTGCGATCGATAATATTTACCAAGCCGGTCTAACAGATTGTTACATTAGATTATTGGAACGGTTTGAAGTTAAGGCAAATTTAGTCGCGCCAATTCTGAGAGACAACCGGCTACTCGGCTTAATGATTGCTCATCACTGCTCTTCCCCGCGTGCTTGGCAGCAATCTGAAATTGATTTATTCACGCAGTTGGCAATTCAAGTTGGATTTGCCGTAGACCAAGCCAATCTCCTAGAACAGGTAGAAAAAGCCCGCCAAGAAGCTGAAGTTGTTTCTTTTGAGCAACGTCAACAAAAAGAAGCGCTGCAGCTATTTGCTGACATTACCCTGCGCATTCGTCAGTCTCTCAAATTGTCAGATATCCTCAAAACGGCAGTTGAAGAGGCCCGAAAAGTCCTCAAAACCGAGCGAGTGGTTGTCTATCGCCTCGACGATAACTGTGATGGGAATTTCGTAGCAGAATCTGTTGCTCCTAATTTAACTCCAATGTTGGGGGTCAACCTAAATGACCCCTGTTTTAAGGAAAAGCATGCCAAGTTTTACAAGCAAGGGCGTGTCCGTGCCATCAATAACATTTATCAAGAACCAGGTCTGACAGATTGTCACATCAGGACATTGGAGCGGTTTGAAGTCAAGGCAAATTTGGTTGTGCCAATTTTGGTAAATAACCAGCTATTCGGCTTAATGATTGCTCATAAGTGCTCAGAAGCGCATAGTTGGCAGCAGTTTGAAATCGACTTATTTAAGCAGGTGGCAACTCAAGTAGGAATTGCCCTAAACCAAGCGAGTCTCCTAGAGCAGCTGGAAAAAGCGCGCGTTGCAGCAGAGGTGGTTTCAGACGAGCAACGTCAACAAAAAGAACATCTCCAGCGTCAGTTGGTAGAATTGCTCAGTGATGTTGAGGAGGTTTCCAGAGGCGACCTGACTGTACGGGCTGAAGTCACCGCAGGTGAAATCGGAACAGTGGCCGACATTTTCAATGCTATTGTTGAAAGTCTGCGGCAACTTGTAACTCAAGTCAAAACAGCCGCCGCCCAAGTCAACGTTTCAGTTGGGGACAACGCCGGTGCTATCCGTCAGCTCGCTGATGAAGCTTTCAACCAAGCAGCCCAGATCACACATACCCTTGATTCGGTAGAGCAGATGACGCAATCGATTCAAGCCGTGGCAGATAGTGCCCGCACGGCAGCAGTTGTGGCTCGCACTGCCTCTACCACCGCCGCAGATGGAGGGGCGGCAATGGATCGCACGGTACAAAGCATCTTAAATTTGCGTTCAACGGTGGCTGAAACAGCCAATAAGGTGAAGCGCCTGGGCGAATCATCCCAACAGATTTCCAAGGTGGTGTTCTTAATTAACCAAATCGCCCTGCAAACCAACGTCTTAGCAATTAACGCCAGTATTGAGGCAGCGCGTGCGGGTGAAGCAGGTCGAGGCTTTGCAGTGGTGGCGGAAGAAGTCGGTGGACTGGCAGCTCAGTCAGCTGCAGCCACTAAAGAAATTGAACAAATCGTTGAAAACATCCAACGAGAAACCTCAGAAGTCGTCAGGGCGATGGAACTGGGAACTACCCAGGTAATTGCCGGAACCGATCTGGTCGAAGATACTAAGAAGAGTCTAGTGCAGATCTTAGATGTATCCCGCCAAATCGACCAGTTAGTCCAATCGATTTCGACGGCTACAGTGTCTCAGGCTCGGACTGCTGAAGTCGTAACTGAGTTGATGAAGCAGATTGCCAAGGTCTCTGAACGCACAAGTGATTCTTCTCGCCAAGTTTCTGGTTCTCTTCAACAAACTGTAGAAGTAGCCCAGGAATTGCAAGCGTCTGTCGGTGCATTCAAAGTTGGCACCCAGAGTTGACATCCTCCCTACCTACAAGGGGTCAAGCCATGCCACAGTCCAAGGAACATGAAATTCGGTTGATGTTTCTAGAGGAAGCGACTGAGTACCTGAATACAATTGAATCCGGAATGCTGGGATTAGCCAACGCCCACGTTGATAAAAAACAAATGGATGCTGTACTCAGGGCAGCTCATTCGATTAAAGGCGGCGCGGCAATGATGGGATTTCAGGCTTTGAGTGATCTGGCTCACAGTCTGGAAGATTTTTTCAAAGTCTTAAAAACTCAGCAACACCCTATAGAAACTGAGCTGGAAAGTCTACTCCTAAGTGCGCTTGACCATATGCGCCAAGTGATTAGCTTCAATCACCAGGGAACAGATGTTGATGAAACCTGGTTAAAGACCCATGTCAATCCCGTCTTTGAGCAGCTGCATACGATCAGGAGCAATTCTACGTCTTCGGACTATTCAACGCTGCCAGAAGATGGTCAAGACATGGTGGCCATGATCTTTGAAACCGAAGTAGAAGAAAGCCTCCAACGCCTCGAATCTATTTTGGCAGAGCATGAATCGCCCTGCTTGCTTGAAGAAGTGTCAACGATGGCGCAGGAGTTAGGCGGCTTGGGGGAAATGCTACAGGTGAGTGCTTTTAGCCGCCTGTGTGAATCAATTACTCAACACCTGGAAGCCAACCCTGAGCGGGTTGAAGACATTGCTCGTCTTGCTTTGCAAGCATGGCGGCGATCGCAGGCGGCGCTGCTGGTAGGTCTTGTTGATACACTTCCTGAAAACATAGATTTAAATGATTCAGCTGCGGCATCTATAACAAATTTTGACAAAACCAGCCCAGAGGTTGAATTAGTTCAACTCTTGCCAACTGCGGAACATCAGAGTGATTTCCTTTCAAAAGACGTCATTCCAGTTCACCTTTCTGTCTTATCAGAAATCAAATCAGAGTTAGTCCCCTCGAGCGAGAGCAAGGAGAATCAGGAGAATACAGTTCGTGTTCCGAGCAAGCAGCTCGATCAGCTTAATGATTTATTCGGGGAACTCTCCATCGAACGTAATGGTCTAGATGTCCATCTAGAACGTTTACGTAACTTAGTTAGAATTCTCAGTCATCGGGTTAGTGGGCTACGACGTTTCAATCCTCGCCTGCCGACCGCCTACGACCCCGGCCCCTCTGCCAAGAATCTGCCTTTTCTCGACCTGCTGCCCGAGGATGTGATGGAAACCATTGTCCGGATTCAAGAAGTCACGGATGATATTGACCTCAGCATTAAAGATACCGAGCAAACTGTTGGCGATCTCAACCGGACTGCCAAGCAGCTGCAAACAACCATAACTCAGGTACGGATGCGGCCTTTGTCTGATTTGGTGGGGCGATTTCCTAGATTCGTGCGAGAACTTTCTTTACAGTATGGCAAAAACGTTGAACTAAAAATTAATGGCGGTGGAATCTTAATTGATCGCACTATCTTGGAAGCTCTAAGCGATCCCCTCATACATCTGCTACGCAATGCCTTTGATCATGGGATTGAAGAAAAAGCAACTCGTCAGGCTCGTGGTAAACCGGAACAGGGTGTGATTGAAATTACAGCAGATTACCGGGGGAACCAAACCCTGCTCTCTGTTAGTGATGATGGTGGCGGCATCGAGCTAGATAAAATTCGTCAGCAAGCTAAACACCTCGGGCTTGATGCGGCAGCGATCGCCATCGCCAGCGATGAAGAACTTCTAAGCCTCATTTTTGAGCCAGGTTTTAGCACCGCAGGTCAGATCACCGCCCTATCAGGTCGAGGGGTAGGGCTGGATGTCGTTCGCACCAACCTTAGACAAATCCGTGGCGACATCAAAGTTGATACACAGCTAGGAGTAGGAACAACTTTTACCCTCAGCGTTCCATTGACCCTCTCCGTGGCGCGAGTCCTACTCGTAGAAAGCAATAAGATGCTGTTGGCATTTCCCACCGATGCTCTGGTTGAGATGCTTTTACTGAATCCAGAGCAGATCCTGACAATTGCTGGCAAGGAAGTCATCAGTTGGGAAGGAACCATGGCACCCCTGATTCGCCTTGGCAATTGGCTACAGTTTCGATGTCCTATTGTTACACTCGATTCCGACGCTATGCCGCTCATGAGTGCTCCAACTGTGCTAATGATCGCTCAAGGCAATGAGTTGGTAGGACTGCAAGTAGATCGCTGTTGGGGTGAACAGGAAGTTGCCATTCGCCAAGTTGAAGGAACCATAGCCCTACCTCCTGGCTTCATCGGCTGCACGATTTTAGGAGATGGTCGGGTTGTTCCTCTGGTAAATGCCCCAGACTTGCTTCACTGGATTGCTAGTTGTAAACAATCATACAACTTAGACCAAGAGGATAAATCTTCAACGCCTGCAGGGCTTCAAACCCAGAAACACACCATTTTGGTAGTAGATGACTCTATTAATGTGCGCCGCTTTTTGTCGTTGACCTTAGAAAAAGCTGGCTATCGGGTTGAAATTGCCAAAGATGGTCAAGATGCTCTCGAAAAACTCCAAAGTGGATTGCAAGTCAGAGCTGTAATTTGTGACATTGACATGCCTCGCCTAGATGGTTATGGCTTGTTGGCTCGTGTCAAATCAGATCCTGCTCTCAAACAGTTACCCATTGCGATGCTGACTTCCCGTGGTGGGGATAAGCATCGCCAACTGGCGATGAATTTGGGCGCAACCGCCTATTTTTCTAAGCCTTTCAATGAGCAAGAATTACTCAAAACTCTGAAGCAATTGATCTAGCGGCGAAGAATTGACTAATCATACTACACAGTCTAGTCTGCTATAATCAAACTAAACCGTCTAGTTTGTTTGCTGACTATCATGCTTGCAACTGTTCCTGGTCGTTTGCAGTCGTTGCGAAAACAGCCCAGAAATCGAAAACCGCTTGCTTATTTTTGAAAAATGTGATACAGAGAAAAGTTTATATTAGAGGAAATAAGCGGCGATCACCACTTTTTATTCCTAGAAACAAAAGTCAATGTAGGTTTTTAGGGAATTGGGTCGGTGTATCAGGTAGGTACAACTTTAATTTTGGCAATTCTAAGATAAGCGCCAGTCTTATATGTGGGCTATGACAGAGCGATCGCTAAAAGCATCACCGGAAGGCATCAAACGAGCCAACGAAGCAGTGTTAATTTTTGCCACCAAGATTGACTTGGCAACTGAGTTGGAGATATCTCGAGCCACGGTGCAGAACTTTTTTGCTGGTAAACCGGTGGGACGGGAAAACTTTCATAAGATTTGCCAAAAGCTAAAACTGCCTTGGCGAGAAGTTGCTGACCTACCCGAAGATCCTGAAGTGGAAACACCTATTTTGGGGGGAGAGCACTTAGGCGCTGATGTCGATGCCTTGGTGCAAGAGGTGCGCCAGCAGGGACAGCCCAGCATTGTCAATCGCTGTGGGATCATACGGGTGCTGGATATGTCCCAGCCGATTGGGTTGAATGATATCTACACCAACGTCAACATTCTGGAGAAAATCAACGGGCGTAGGCGGCTAGACATTGCTGACCTGCTAAAAATTTGTGTCTCAGACGAGTTTGAACGTCCGGGATTGGGCAGAATTGCTCAAGACCGGGTGTCGGGGCTAGAAGCCGTGGAAAAATACTCGAAGCTGATTGTCTTGGGTAAGCCGGGCGCTGGCAAAACCACATTTTTGAAGCATGTGGCGATTCAGTGCTGTTTGGGTGAGCTGCAGGCGAATCGAGTCCCAATTTTTGTCACGCTCAAAGACTTTGCGGAAACGGAACAGAGCTTAGGCTTACTCGAATACATCAGTGAGCAATTTGCTAGTTATGGGGTCAGGGAGCCTGGAGTTGCTCAACGGTTGTTGCTGCAGGGGAAGGCGCTGGTATTGCTTGATGGGCTAGATGAAGTCCGGGAAACAGATTGCTATCGGGTTTTGCAGGAAGTCCGCAATTTTTCCGCTCAGTTTCACTTAAATCATTTTGTCATCACCTGTCGAATTGCGACGCGCGAATATACTCTCGAACAGTTCACAGAGGTGGAAGTTGCCGATTTTAATGATGAACAGATTGCCACGTTTGCCACCAAGTGGTTTGCGGCCAAAGACCCAACCAAGGGCAATAAATTCATTCAAAAACTCAAAGAAAGTCTCCCGATTCAAGAGCTGGCCACTAATCCGCTGCTGCTGACGCTGCTGTGTTTGATGTTTGAAGAGTCAGCTGACTTTCCCTCGAATCGTTCAGAGCTTTACAAAGAAGGACTGAATGTATTGCTGAGAAAATGGGATGCCAAACGTAACATTGAGCGACAGCAGATTTATAAGAAGCTATCCGTCCAGCATAAGGAAGACTTACTGAGTCAAATTGCCTTTATTACCTTTGAGCAGGGTGACTACTTCTTTAGACAAAAAGAAATAGAGGATTACATTGCTGATTACATCCGTAACTTACCTAGTATCAGTGCTGACGTTGAGGCGTTGCAACTTGACAGCGAAGCCGTGCTCAAATCAATTGAAGCCCAACACGGGTTATTAGTGGAACGGGCGCGGGGAATTTACTCTTTCTCCCATCTGACGTTTCAGGAGTATTTCACGGCAAGAGAAATTGTTGCTAGTTCACAGCCAAAGGTATTGGAGACGGCTTTGACACAGCTGACGAATCGGATCGCGGAAACCAGATGGCGCGAAGTATTTTTGTTGAGTGTGGGCATGTTGCGCAATGCTGACTATCTGCTGAAGTTGATGAAGCAAAAGATTGATCAGCTACTAGCTCCAGATCAGCACTTACAGGAGTTTCTCAGCTGGGTGAGCCAAAAATCTCGTGGCGTGCCTGCTGCCTACAAACTAGTAACTGTTCGAGCCTTTTATCTTGACCTTGACCTTGCCCGTGCCCTTGACCTGGTAGGTGGCACCCTTGACCTTGCCCGTACCCTTGAATTTGACCTTGCCCGTACCCTTGCCCTTGACTTTGACCTTGCCCTTGACCGTGCTCTTGCCCGTGCCCTTGCCCTGATCTGTGCACTTAACTTGGCTTTTGACCGTGCCCGTAGCCTTGATCGTGTCCTTGCTCTTGCCCGTATCCTTACTGCTGTTCTTGCCCTTGCCCTTGCCCGAGCCCATGCCCTTGATTTTCAGCTTGAGTACTCACTCAAACAACTCAAAGAGCAACTATCAGCCTCGGCTGAAGACGGAGAAAGATTTAGTACATGGTGGAAAGCTAACGGTCAAGCTTGGACTGAGCAATTAAGATCTGTGATGATTTCCTATCGGCATATTGGTTACAATTGGCACTTTAGCGCTCAGCAGAGGGATGCGCTAAAGCAGTACTACGACGCCAATCAGTTGCTAGTGGATTGCCTGAATAGCGCTCGTTATGTGACTCGTACAGTGCGGCAGGAGATTTCGGAGACATTGTTGCTGCCGATCGCAGAGCTTGAGGTACTGTCTGGTTAAGTCTCGGGCATTTAAGTACTCTTTCCCCCCTGCTCCCCTGCCTTATAGAGCCTTTGGAGCCCCCTACCTGTTTTGGTCAACTCCCACCCTGCTTTAGAGTGGGTGACCAGAGCTAACAGATCGTTGTAAACTAGCCAAGGATTTATTGTAGTTCAAGATCGCACTGACCCGGCTTCCTTCAGCGTTGGTAAGGTCGTTTTCGGCGCTAATTACATCAGTTTGGGTGCCTACACCTGCTTGGAATCGCAAACGTGCCAGACGCAGTTCCTCCCTAGACTGTTCTACAGCTACAGAGGATAACTGAATATTCGCCAAATTAGCTTGCAACTGAGCAAAGTAGTTTTCTACATCGAAGCGTATTAGGTTGCGCTCGTTAGCAAAACTAACTTGAGCGATCGCCTTATTAGCCTCAGCCTGCTGAGCTTGTGCTCTATACTGTCCCCCATCGAACAATAGGAGGCTAACTTGGGCTCCCACACTGTAGTTATCACTATTGCCAAACTGGCCAGCAATGCCTCGGACGCTATTGGTTAAATTATCGTTGAGGTTGTAGTTGGCAAAGAGACCAACTTGCGGTCCTAGGTTAGAAAGAGCAAGACGTCGATTCTGCTCATAGATGTTCCGCTGTGTCAGATACTGTACCAACTCGGCACGATTCTTAAAAGCCAGTACAATACTGTCTTCCAAAGAAAAATTCCAAAGACCCGCTATTTCGACTGGGTCTGCCGCTGAAAGATCTACGGTCTGAGCTATACTTAAGTATTGAGCTAACTGACGCCGGGCAGTTTGCTGGTTAGCCTGGGAAGTGGTCAAATTCTGGACTGAGTTTGCCAGCTGCACCTGAGCCCGCAGGGTATCGAACCGGGTACCGACTCCCGCCCGTTCTTGAGCTTGAGCATCGCGTAAACTAGACTGGGCATTCGTGACAGCAGCCTGGTAAATCAGTACTTGCTGATCTGCTGATTGAAGATTGTAGTAATAAGTGGAGACATCAAGGCGAACCTGCTGAGCGGCGATCTCAACACCCAGCTGATCGTAGCGTACCTGTTGCTCAGCGGCGCGGATGCTAGCTTTTCGTCCACCAGAAGTGTAGAGGTTGTAACTCAGTGCCAAAGTACCCGTCAAATCTACACTAGAATAGCGACCTAGCGACGAGCTACTAGAACTAGTACTACTTGTACTAGTTCTACTTCCAGTAGTGCTACTTCCAGTAGTGCTACTGGAAGTAGCACCAGTTTGGCCAGTGCCACCCACGTTAGCACCCCCTGTACTAGTACCGCCTCCGGCAGTACTAGCTGGAATAGTGCTAGCTGGGGTAGTATTCACTGGAGTAATAGCAGGTGTGGCGCTAGTACCTCCTGAAGAGGTACCACTTGAGGTAGCACCTGTAGTAGTAGTAGTAGTTGCTGGAGTAGTGACAGCTTGTGAGGTAGTAAGCCCTGGAGTAGTACTACTTGGCGTAGTACCTGTCCCAGTAGTACCAGTACTAGTACCTGTCCCAGTAGTACCAGTGTTAGTACCTGTTCCAGTAGTACCAGTGTTAGTACCTGTCCCAGTAGTACCAGTGTTAGTACCTGTCCCAGTAGTGATCCCTTGACCAGTCTGGCTAGTACTACTAGGATTGTAAATAAAAGCAGGTCCTGAATTAGCGATCTGAGCAGTAGCACTAAGCCTAGGATACAGAGCAGCTTCGGCCTCTCGCAGGGCGGCTCGATCGCGTTCTAGGGTAATTTCTGCCGACTGTAAAGTCCTGTTGTTGCGTCGTGCTAGTTCAAAAGCCTGTTGCAAAGTAATTGGCTGGGTTCCCTGAATCCGCACTTCATCAGGTCTAGTGGGGAACTGTAAGGGATTAGGGTTAGGGTTGAGATACCGAGGGGCTGGAGTTGGCTGAGTGGGAATATCAGAGGTAGGAAGCTGGGGACTCGTGGGCGACGTTGGATTAGGGGAAGCAGACTGAGCCACCTGAGAATTTCTCTGATCCGAAGCTGGGTTACTCCTGTGAGAGCTTACCTTGTCGCTTGCTTTGAAGCTGAGAACTAGACCTTTATCGCTGTGAACCACCTTGGCTACAGGCACACCAGCCTTTCCAATCACAGTCACCCGGATGCTTTTGGCATTCAATGGCATCACTGTGACTGCAGTAATGCGATCAGTGGGATTAGAGGCGCGAAAAGTATCATCCTTTCGCAAGCGCAGTTGGGTATTGGCGATGTCCGCGACAAAGGTTTCACCAAAGCTGAAAGTAGAGACTGGAGGCGATGCACTGTTGGGAGTCTTTAAGATCACCTCAATACCACTGACTGTAGGGTTGAGCCGTACTGCACTCACTTGCACGGTATCAGCCCAAGCTGGCTGAGTTGCTAATACCGCTGTGGTACTAGCTAGGCAAAAGCTGTTGAATAATTGCTGTTGTTTGACCACTACGTTTCCTCACACAAAAATCAATGGAACGAAATCGTGCAGCGGTTATTTTTTTAGCATATTTTTCACCTGCAAGTCGTCTTAATACTTTACCAAGGGAAGATGCGGGATTACGCTTCATTCTTGAAGCTTCTTACCTCGCGCAGTTAAGGGTGATGACAATAGTTTTGCTCCCCCCTGAAAAAGGGGGGAGCCTGAACCTACATAACTCAATCGCCCCCTGTTTAATGGGGGTTGGGGGCAGCTCCGAGTAGAATAGCACTAACCGAATCGTATTGAGTCAGGAGGGCAGCGTCCGATTTCGTCAAACTGCTCAACTTAGTTGGGTGCGGAATCTGTTGATACTAATTGTTAGTAGAACGATTGCGAAGACCGAGAGTGCAAGTGCATTTGGCCACAGCACGTCGAGACCAACGCCCTTCAGCAGTAGTCCACGTAAGATTAGGACGTAGTGATTTAAAGGATTAAGCAGCGCAAAGTACTGCAACACCAGCGGTATGCTTTCAATCGGCGAGATCGCCCCAGAAAACTGGATCACCGGCAGAGTGACGAAGAACGAAATCAGTTGGGCTTGCTGCTGGCTACGTGAAATTGTCGCCAGCATGATCCCTATCCCAATGCCTACAGAAATGTAGACGCCTGAGCAAGCCAGGAAAAGCATAAAACTACCCCGTACAGGAAGTGCAAACACGAGGTGGGCCACACCCAAGGCTAGGATAGCATCGCCCATGATCAGCACGAACAAAGGCACGATTTTGGCCAACAGAATTTCCCAGTTTGCAGCTGGAGTCATCAGCAACTGTTCGAGCGTACCTGTATCCTTTTCGCGCACCACCGTCGCCGCAGAAACTAGTGTACTAATCAGGGTCACAACTATCCCCAATACCCCTGGCACAAAAAACCAACTACTGGTCAGCCCAGGGTTGTAGAGGTAGTTAACCTGTGGATTTACAAGAGCAGGTGGCTGGCTCGGATCAAGTTTAAGATTGTATTGAGCCACGATTTGGCTGATGTAACCACTGGCAATTCCGGCTGTATTGGCATCAACCGCATTGATCAGAACCTGGACTTGTGCACTTGCGTCGTCCTGCTTCAAGTTACGGTTGAACTCAGGTGGGATTACCAGCCCAGCAGTAACTTTTCCTTCCTGAACCTGTTGGCTGAGGGGCTGCACACTGGTACTGTAGAGTTCGGCGTTAAAGACGCGATTCTCGGTAAAAGCAGAAATCAGTTCACGACTCGTAGGGGTTTTGGAGTAATCGACAATCCCCAACTTGATGTTTTGCACATCGGGGTTAAGGGCTAAGCCGAAGATGAGCAGTTGCAGCGTTGGTGGGAAGATTAATAGCGAAATCAGCTCTTTGTTTCTGAGAATCTGATTGATCTCTTTAATCATCAGCGCCCAAAAGCGCCCCTCGAACAAACGATTGACGAATTTGATCAGCACATGACTACTCCGGTAGTTGCATACGGCTTAATGTTTTCCTCGCGCTCCTAAAGAGCAGCATACTCAGTAATCCCAGCACTAAGGGGGCAAGCCATACTCCTGGCCAACCAGTTCCGAGCACGAAGGCATCGCGGCTCAGTTCGATAAAATACCGGGCCGGAATAATATAGGTGATTAGCGATAGGGGAAAGGGAATATTGCTCAAGGGATAGAGGAAACCAGAAAGCAAGAGTGTTGTCAGGAAACCAACAGTCGTGACCACCTGGACAGCCGTACTCTGGTCATTGGCTACACACCCAAAGACTAGGCCAAACAGCACACTGCTGATGATAAACATTGGGGTACCAATCAGTAGAGGGGTTGGATCCCCTGCAAACGAAAGCCCAAACAGGAGTGAACCAAGGCTAATGATGGCAACAGCCTCCAACAAGCCAATCAGTAAATAGGCAAGAGCTTTGCCCAGTATCAGTTCGGTCGCACTCATGCTGGAGGAGTAGACCTGGATAATCGTGCCCTGCTCTTTCTCACGCACCATGGCAATTGCCGCCAGTAGCGACGGATAGATCCAGAGGATGACCGCGTAAACTCCTGGCACAACATAAAGTGATTCTTTCCGCCCTGGGTTGAACCAGAGACGTACATTAGCAACCACCTTGGCAGTGCCTGATACTAACCCCTGGCTGCTCAAGAAGAAGTTGGTTGTAGAGCGGATGCTACTTGACATCACCCGAGCATTGTTAACATCAGTCCCATCAATCAGGACTTGAATTGCGCTGGTATTTTCCGCTTTGATCCGGCGCGAGAAATCGGGTGGAATCACGACTGCTGCTTTGGCGATACCCCGATCAATTGCATCGCGCGCTGGGTCAGTGCCACCCCAGAGGATAGTGTCGAACTGGGTGGTTGCAAAAAAACGTTCACTGTAGGCACGGCTAAGTGGGGTCTGGTCAAAGTCCTGAACCACTAGTGGGATATTTTTAGACTCTAGCCTAGTGCCGAAGCTGAAGAGGAGTAAGGTTGCTATGGGCAACAGAAATGCCAGCGCTACGGTGAGGCGATCGCGCCGAAATTGAGCCAACTCTTTGGTACATTGAGCCAAAATTCGTTTCATTTCTGTGCCCTAGAAACCACTCCGATAAAGGCATCTTCAAGGGAGAAGGGAATCGGTCGCAGCGATTGGATGTTTATTTGAGCTGATGAGAGAATCTCGCGCATCTGGGGGATTTCCACTTCGGGGTGATCCAGAACGACGTGCAGGCGATCGCCAAAGATTGATACTCGCCAAGGCTCGTATTCGGTCTTAAGCAAATCGGAGGCGGCCTGTAGGTGGGACGCATGCGTCGCTACCACCACCACCTCGAGCAGCGATCCTGGCTGTTCCGCTTTGACTTGACTGGGCGAACCCTGGGTCACAACCTCCCCGGCTACCATCAACCCCATTCGATTACAGTGTTCAGCTTCTTCTAAGTAGTGAGTGGTCACCAGCACCGCCGTGCCTTGACGGGCGAAATCCGCAATCAACCGCCAGAACTGACGGCGGGCTAGAGGGTCTACTCCTGAGGTCGGTTCGTCAAGAAACAGCACCTCTGGCTCGTGCATCACAGAGGCACCAAAGGCTACCCGCTGCTTCCACCCACCGGGCAACCGACCAGTGAGCATATTTTCTTGGCCTTCGAGCCCACATGTAGCAAGAACCCAGTCAATTTTGCCGCGCCGTGCCCGGCGGGGGACTCCATAGACACCACAGTAAAATTCCAGGTTCTGGATCACGGTCAAATCATCGTAGAGGGTGAATTTCTGGCTCATATAGCCGATGCGCTGGCGCAAGGCGCTGCTGCGCAGGTTGCCACTCTCACCAGCTAAGGAAAGCACACCTGCGCTTGGCTCCAGCAGACCGCACAGCATCTTGATGGTCGTAGTTTTACCAGCACCGTTGGCGCCAAGTAAACCATAGATTTCGCCGTAGTGGACCATGAGGTTGACGTCCTTGACTGCTTGGAAGCTGCCGAAGACTTTGCTCAGGCTTTGCGTATAGATAGCAACCGAAGAGGAGGGGGTGAGGGGGTGAGGG
>CAXUIG010000015.1:0-44700 GCA_964250845.1 uncultured bacterium
CTGATTTTTACCGATTGTCAAAGTTGTTATGGGTAGATAAGCTTTGATGAAAGCAAGGCAAAAACCTGCAGTCTCAGTCTATAGATAGAGATAAGATGAATGATCTGGTTCGCACCTATCTGCATGAAATCGGGCGTGTACCACTGCTGACCCGTGAACAAGAGATTGACTACGGCACGCAGGTGCAACAAATGATGTTGCTGCTGGAAGCCAAAGGGACTCTAGCGAAAAACCTGTGCCGCGAACCCACCGCGCAGGAGTGGGCAAAGCATGTGCAAATCAGCGAAGCCGAATTGCTAAAGACTTTAGGGCATGGGCAGCGAGCCAAGCAGAAGATGGTTGAGGCGAATCTGCGGTTGGTGGTTGTGATCGCCAAGAAGTATCCGAAGCGCAATATGGAATTTTTGGACTTGATCCAGGAAGGGACGATGGGGTTAACACGGGCGGTGGAAAAGTTTGACCCAACTAGAGGATTCAAACTTTCTACCTACGCCTACCAATGGTGCAGACAAGCCATAACCCGCGCGATTAACGAAAAAAGCCGGACGATTCGCCTCCCTATTAATGTGATCTCGCAGATCAACGAAATTAAACAAGCACAGCTCCAGCTGTCCCAACAGCTGGGACGTAGCCCCACTGGTTACGAGTTAGCGGCTGAACTAAAATTAACACCCCAACAGGTGAGAGAATACCTGGAGCGGGCGCTAAGGCCGGTTTCCTTGAATGCACGCGTGGGAGATAACCAGGATATTGAGCTGGGAGAGGTGTTAGAAGACACCAGTTCCACCCCAGAAGAGTATGTGATCAAGTCAAATCTACCTAGGGAATTAGAACCGCTGATGGCAAAGCTAACGCCACAGCAACGGGATGTGTTGGCTCTGCGCTTTGGTCTGGTGGATGGGGAAGAGCTTTCTCGGGTCAAAACAGGCGATCGCCTCAATATTAACCATGAGCGGGTACGACAGATTGAGCGTAAGGCACTCAATTTGCTACGCCGACAGGTCGTGTTGCAAAAAATTGTTGAGGACAAAAGATCCATATCAATCGGACCTCGTAATGCAGCCACTCCCAAGATTTGGGCAACCAAGTTCACCTGAGCATCAACTTCTCCTTTTTCGCTTCCTTGAAGCAAGTTCCGATGCGTTTGATGTTCATTGCCGATTCTCAGCAGCGTATAATCGTGTTAAACAAGGACGCACGAAGCTTTGACTGAACGCAAGCCCGACATTGGCTACATCCCGACCTCTCAGGAGGTTGTCGGTGCAATGCTTACCCTGGCGGGGGTGACTGGAGACGACATTCTCTACGACTTGGGCAGCGGGGATGGACGGGTCGTGATCGCGGCAGCAGAGCAGTTCGGCACTCGTGGCATCGGTATCGACATTGATCTGGAGCGCATCCGGGAAGCAAATGAGAACGCTCAAAGAGCACAGATCAGCGATCGCGTCAAGTTTCGCCAACAAGACTTGTTTAAAAGTGACTTCAGCGAGGCTACCGTTATCATTCTCTACCTGCTGCCGCATCTCAACCTCAGGCTGCGACCGGAGCTATTACGCCAGTTGAAACCGGGCACACGCGTGGTATCTCATGATTTTGATATGGGTGATTGGAAGCCCGATCAGGTGATGCAGATACAGACTAAAGAGGAATCCACCCTCTACTATTGGGTGATTCCGCAGCACGTAAGTGAATAGGAGTCAGAGGAGGCAGGGGGGCTCCCCTGCTCCCCTAGTTATCGTGCAAATAATGCACCAAGGCTAGATTTAAGTAACTCGTATCCCCGGCATCACCAGCGAGAACAGTAAATGGTTGATCCGGTTCTCCGAGGTGATTTAACACCAGCCTAGCACCGGAAAAATCTTGGGAACGGGTGTAATCGTTAACAGTAACAACCGTTTTCAAGCCTACTTGAGTTGCAGCTTTCAAACCTTGGTGTGAGTCCTCAAAGGCTAAGCAATCCTGCGCCGACAAGTCCATCACCCGCAGCGCATACTGATAAATATCTGGCGCTGGCTTTTTGGCAGGCACGATATCACCCGCTGCAATCAGCTCAAACCACTCGGGTGCGTCTGGGGCAAGGGCATGTTGTAACAGAGCGGTGACATTTGGTAATGAAGTTGTGGTGGCGATCGCCAAGCGCACTCCTTGTGTTCGAGCCTCTTGTAGCAATCGCCTCACCCCAGGACGTAAGGGGACGGCACCCTCGACTACCAGTTGTTGGTAATAGTTGGTTTTGGCAGCGTGAAGGTCGGCGATAAACCTGTCTAGATTGGTAGGTGGCTCTACATCCGGTCGGTACTGGTTCAAGTAAAATCGGATGCGCTCCTTTCCACCAGCGATCGCGAGTAATTCACCGTACAGATCGACAGACCAGTCCCAATCTAGCCCGGCTTCAGCAAAGGCGCGATTAAATGCCGGACGGTGACCATCCCGCTCAGTGTCTGCCAAAGTTCCATCAACGTCAAAAATCAGTGCACGCAGTTCGGTCATTAAACCAATCTCCAAGTCTTCTTGGGGTCAAACTACCAGTTTCAGGTAGACCAAGGCTTCTGCCAAACATTTCATTATACCGTCCTACCGATAACTTATCGCGCACGTTCTCAGCCCCTGCCGTTACGCCTCCATGCGTCTTTACGGGCGACATCAATAACTCGGG
The DNA here is from genome assembly GCA_964250845.1 of uncultured bacterium. Taxonomy (GTDB): domain Bacteria; phylum Cyanobacteriota; class Cyanobacteriia; order Cyanobacteriales; family Chroococcidiopsidaceae; genus CAXUIG01. Next base: position 2,657 of record CAXUIG010000015.1, read on the forward strand.
GCGACTGCTTATGCTCAAATTCATTGTTTACACAACCTCGCATAAAACCTCAGTTTGGTGCAGGTTGAGCGTTCGGCATCAGCGCTGCCAAAAGAATTCGCATCACAGCTTCAATATCCTCAGTCACTCGGTAGAGATTCAAGCCTTGTTCAACCTGCTTAGACTCGCGGTGTAGTACTTCAAATTGCCATATATTGCCTGTAGTGACGGCTCCTAATAGGTCTGGTTGCGTCAACTCGTTTAACAACACTGCGGTGTCAAATAGTCTCTCGTTTGGTTAGTAAAAATCTTTCTTTTTCTAAAAAGCTAGAGTACCACATCAGAGCTTATTGGTACTTTATTCACCAAAATAATGCTTGTTTATCAGCTTGATTAGCTATCACTACATATTTATCCCTACCAGCAATACTCTTATTGCGATTGAGATGCATATTAGTCTACTCCAGTACATTCACTGAAGTAATGAAAGCAGAAAGCGAAAGTAATGCCAACTTCTCCAGTGAAATTACGCTTGGAAACAAAAGCGAGGTAACGCTAAGCTTCTTTATAAAGCTACGAATACAAATACTTCGGAGAGATGTGAGAACTAATCCCACAGTTTGAAACAGATGCCACTAGCAAAAAAATATACATTTTCCAGATGGGTGGTGCCGGTAAGGTAAGGTCGCTCTGGATCGATCGCACTGAGCGGGACATTCAGCATCAGCTAATTCTCAAGCCAATTTCTTAGGAGCAACTTTATGACTAATGTGAAAAATTTGTCGATGTGTGTAAGTTAACATTACGTTTTTATAGGAATGTAACCGAAGGGCAAGTCAAGATCGAGCAAGCCAATCCTGCCCTGAAGAATCGGGAACGGTCTTTACAGGTAGGTGAGGTAGTATTCGTACCCAACCGTCTGGAGAGTTGGTCATGAGAATTATTGGTGAAAGGTTTAACGTTTTATTGAATGTTGTGCGGCAAGTTGTTGCCTTGTTTCGTGAAGCCGTCCGCTCAAAGCAGGATGCCAAACGAGCCGAACAACTCTCTAAAAACGGAAAATTTATAGAAGCGGTTAGCCTTGGAAATAAAATTCTTGCTCGGTGGTCGTCACCGTCTTCCTCTTTCTTAGAACGTCAGTTGAACCAGTGGGCGATGGGCGATCGCTTAAAACGGCTGCGAGAGCAGTTAAATACTTGGCAACCCGAGGCACTGATAGAATATAATACCGCTCTGCGACAAGCAGATCAGATTGCCGTTCAAGGACGCTTTCAAGAGGCGATCGCTCAGTTTGAACCCGTACATTGTCAATTTCCTCAAGCGGGTGGAGAATACCTGTGCCGAGAATTACACCGCATCGTCGATGGCAAACGACACTTGCAGCAGGGACTTCTGGCGGAGAAAGCGGGTGAGTTCGAGGTTGCTGCCGAGCATTACCAAAACGCAGCAATGTACGTACCCCAGTTGAAAACACAATGTTGTGTCCGACTGGGAATTCTAGCGATTAAGACGAACAACTGGACTCAGGCACTGTCCCAGCTTGAAGGCATTGGTGGAGAGCAAGCGGCCTACATTCGTGGCTTTGCTTACATCAAAAAAGAGAATTGGCAGCAAGCGCAAGACGAGTGGCAGTCTCTTGAACAACTCTCTAAAAACGGAAAATTTATAGAAGCGGTTAGCCTTGGAAATAAAATTCTTGCTCGGTGGTCGTCACCGTCTTCCTCTTTCTTAGAACGTCAGTTGAACCAGTGGGCGATGGGCGATCGCTTAAAACGGCTGCGAGAGCAGTTAAATACTTGGCAACCCGAGGCACTGATAGAATATAATACCGCTCTGCGACAAGCAGATCAGATTGCCGTTCAAGGACGCTTTCAAGAGGCGATCGCTCAGTTTGAACCCGTACATTGTCAATTTCCTCAAGCGGGTGGAGAATACCTGTGCCGAGAATTACACCGCATCGTCGATGGCAAACGACACTTGCAGCAGGGACTTCTGGCGGAGAAAGCGGGTGAGTTCGAGGTTGCTGCCGAGCATTACCAAAACGCAGCAATGTACGTACCCCAGTTGAAAACACAATGTTGTGTCCGACTGGGAATTCTAGCGATTAAGACGAACAACTGGACTCAGGCACTGTCCCAGCTTGAAGGCATTGGTGGAGAGCAAGCGGCCTACATTCGTGGCTTTGCTTACATCAAAAAAGAGAATTGGCAGCAAGCGCAAAACGAGTGGCAGTCTCTTTCTCACCTTGCAGTTCAAAAGCAACGCGAGGCGCTTAATACCTTGGCTCAGACAACGCGCGATCGCTTGCTGGCGATGAGAGAAATCGAGGAATGTGTTGACACCGGAATGTTTGAGGCAGCAGAGTCAGCTAGCAACTGCTTTATCCAGAAATTCGGTCACGAACCACTGGTACAGGCGAATCTCGAGCAGCATATCGCGCCTCGTCTTGAGGCAGCCACTTGGGAGAAACGGGATTGGTCGAAGATAGCCAAGGCAGCTAAGCAACTTTGGATGAAGCAGCCAGATGTTACGTCCTTGCACAACTGGGTAGTGGCATCCTACTACCAAGCCCAAACTGACCCTAACGAGCTTGCTGATCTAATTATTGCCTGGTCAACTGATGTCGCTAACCTTCACCGAAATCCTTCACTTGTGAATCTGCCTTGGCGGGGAAACGCCCCGGTTGACTGGGGAGAGGTTGCCTCAGATCTGAGGCAAAAAATTGAGGAGCAAATTAATACCCTCGCGGATGAAAACCAGAAAAACCAACTTCGCGAACTCTTGCGGCTGGATACTTACGCTCTTGAGCTAATGGGCAATCCGCCTATCCGTGGGATGATACTGAACGATGTGTTCTTAACTCCAGTTTGTTACCAACGTCACCGTACTCAGCTCGATCAAGCATTGTTCTGCGAAGCTCCTAATGGAAATGGTGACTACATGAATCGGCTCTTAGCAACACTTTATACAGTTTGGGGACCGGTTATTGTTGCTTGTCAGGACGGTGACTTGGTTCGAGTTTTGCAAATCAAGCGCGGATTGAAAGTCTCTTCTGATACCGAGCAATTTGCCTATGAATTCGTGTCTTGCCATGAGGGATGTTACCGCCTTCAAAAAAACCGCTGGCGAGAAGCGTTCATCCCTTTAAAACAAGCACGAAAGCTGATTAAAGCGCATGCACAGTGGTTTGAGAAGATAGACAAACTCTGCGAAACTCGATGCCAACTGCTCGGGACAATTGATGAGTACCAAGATTTTATTCAGTTCTGGGATGAACTATTGGACAGTCAATCCGCCAAACGCTATCTCCTGGAAATCAAGGCGGTAAAAATTCGAGCGTTGCGAACCGATGGCAACGTCCGTGAGGCAATCTGGGAACTTCAGAAACTCCGGTATTCACACAAGCAAAATCCTGTAGTGCTTGACCTCAGTACATCGTTTATCGATTTGATTAGAGACGAGCGGGGTCTGCTGTTAAGCTTTGAAGATACGCACCTAATTTGTGATTGGGCTTGGGAACGCCAATCTGATGAACAGACTTTCCCAGTCCCCGAACTTTGCAACAGACTCAGGCGCATAGGAGGATAAAATGTCTGCCCCCAATCCTTACGAGGTTCTCGGTGTCTCACAAAATGCATCAACGGCTGAGATTACCAAAGCGTTTACCTTGGCAATGCAGCAGCGAAACTATCCCGTCGATGTCATTGCCTCGTCGCGAAAGCGATTGATGAATCCTAGAGAGCGCCTGATCGCTGACTATTTGTTTCCCATACCACCAAACATTTCTTCAGTCAGGGAGTTCCAGCGTACCGATTTTTCAGCCTTGTTTGAACCAGTTCCAACCTTTGAGTTTTTGTCAGAATTTTGTGGGTTAGAAGAGGCGATCACGTCCTCGAATGAGGTTACTGAAGTTGACAAAAGCCTCGGAGATATTGTGTTGAATTTTTTCTCGATGTAACTATAGTAATTAAACAATGAGTAGTTGATAAATTTGCCAACTGCATAAAAAAATGTTAATATTGAATTTAAAGAATAGGTAATTTACATAGAGAAATCTCATGGAGTTGTGAACAATGGCTCTTGAGGGCAAGGAGTCTCCGAGTGATGAACCTCACCATTGCTTGGACCCAATTCTAATTTTTCAGTCTTCATTCTGACTCCTGAGGTATAAAATTGTTGAGAGGGAAATGTCAAGAGTGAGTATTGTGAACGGGAAAGCAGCTCCAAAAGCCAAACTGCGGATTGCTCAAGTGGCTCCGTTGTGGGAGACGGTTCCGCCCTCGGCTTACGGTGGCATCGAACTGGTAGTCAGCAACCTAACTGATGAGTTGGTGCGGCGCGGCCACGATGTAACTCTATTTGCTGCGGGCGATTCTCAAACTTTAGCGCAGTTAGACTCAGTTTACCCTCAGGCTCTGCGCCAAGATCCAATCAATAAGTATAACGTCGACGTTTATGAACTGTTGCAGCTTGCCAGAGTTGCGGAAAAAGCAGTAGAGTTTGACATCATCCACTGCCATCTCAAATGTAATGGGTTTCCTTTTGCTAGTCAGGTGCCAATACCTACGCTGCAAACACTGCATCATTCTCTAGAACTTATCCAAAGTTTGGCACAACATTACCCTGAAATGCCGCTCGTAAGCATAAGTGAGGCCCAGCGCCAACTTTTGCCGCATTTGAACCACGTTGGCACAGTCTACAACGGCATAAACCCAGAAAATTACTCGTTTTTGACTCAGTCGCAAAACCCACCGTATCTAGCCTTTTTGGGTCGCTTATCAAAAGAAAAAGGGCCAGATCACGCGATCGCTATTGCCAAGCTTGTCGGCTTGCCCTTAAAGCTAGCTGGCAAGGTGGGGTTTGAGGACGAGGAATTTTTTCAGCAGTCGATTAAACCCCAACTCGATGGCAAAAACATCGAATATCTAGGCGAACTCACCCACTCTGAGAAGGTCGAGTTCCTAGGAAATGCTGCCGTCACGCTCTTCCCCATTACCTGGCGGGAGCCTTTTGGTTTGGTGATGATTGAGTCAATGTGTACGGGGACACCAGTGATTGGCATGAAACTGGGCTCCGTACCAGAAGTTATTGCCCACGGTCAGACGGGCTTCGTGTGCAACAGCTTTGAAGAAATGGCGGCTCTGATTCCGGCAGCTTTAGAGTTGGATAGGCACACTTGTCGGAACTATGTTGAAAGTCGCTTTAGTGTGCCCCGGATGGTTGATGCTTATGAAACGATTTATCGACAAGTGATTGCTGCTCAGGAGTCTGTGAGAATGACCACCAGCTGACCCACTTGCCAGCTGGGTCAAGGGTCGAGATCCCCAAAGTTAGGTATGACCTGTTTGAAATTCCTCTCAATATACTGATGCTTATTGGTCGGCTCAAGGCAAGTGATTTCCGACCGAAGACTAAAAATGGAGGAAGTAGTGCCAAAGTTTTCACGGAAGACGGCAGTAATGCTTTCACCCTCACCTTGGATGGTAGTGTAGAGAAGGTTAGAATTAGTAGCCTGGCAACAGGCTTATGTGTCCTTCATGGGTCTTGGATAATTCCGACTATAGGACCCGAAGCCGAAGATAGCAACTAGGCGGGGATAGAGATAGGTAATTCTAACTCACGACTCGTTAGGATCTGAGCAGATTCTTGCTCAATATCCTCGGGAGTAAGATGCGTGTTTGGAAGTATAACTGAATCAATTGGGGGTTTTTGACCACTTAGAATCCATTCACATACCCTTGCTAGTTGATAAGAGATGAGTGGAGGCACGGCATCTCCTATGTGTCTATACATATTCGCCATCCCAGTAGCTACAAATCTATAATTTCTTGGAAATCCCTGCAGGATAGACATTTCCCGGATGGTGCAAAGTCGGTCTTGCTCTGGATGGGCATAACGCCCGTTACCAATATGTGCGCACTCTCTCTTAATAGTCACGGCGGGTTTATCCCAAGCAAGCCTTCCGTACACATCTGGGTGCGACCCAAAATCCCCTTTGGCTATGTACCGCATCATAGCGGGAGTAAGAATTTCAGGCGCTTCTGGATGATGTCTGAGGTCAGCCCAAGAGCCACCGTTTCTCGGTATCAACCGGAGCCGTCTCAAACTCCTGGGATCGGAAAAGCCGGGTGCGATCTGTAAAGGATCTTTGGGGTGGGGTTTACCAGCTGTCACCGGTGGCATTGAGTGAATGGCTCTACGAACATGAGTGGCTTCCTCCCTGACTCGCAAGCCATCCCATAAATCTTCAAGGATTCTGAGCGTGAAGTCATCACGTACAGCAATGACTAATGCACGTTCTCTACGTTGAGGAAGACCGAATCGGTCTAACATCAAACTCTTCCCATAAACCCTGTAGCCGAGACGAATCAATTCCTCACGCAGTTTCTGGAAGTGATGGGTGAAGTTACCACTAACCAATTCTCTGGCATTTTCCATCAAAAAAATTTTGGGCTCGAATTCTTCTACAAATAATGCACTGCAAGTTACTAGTGAATTCCGCGGGTCGTCTACTATGTGATTACCGGGCAGAGCCCTGGAAAAGCCGGTACAAGGGGCACATGATATCAAAACATCGGGGTTATTCTCGCCGAGAGTATCTGCTAGAAGCCCACGTAGATCTGCCGGGTCAATTGTGGAAAGGTCTCCATTTAGCGGCTCTAGGCCCATATTTGCTGAATACCCGGCGTTACATTGTAGAGACCCCTTGCGACTGCTAGGTTTACCTATTTGGGCATCTACTGCTCCCACTATTCTAAATTGTGGGTGTGCATGAAAGCCGTAGCTCATGCCGCCCACGCCAGAGAAGAGGTCAACTACAGTCCACATGCTTGTTCAGAACTCCGCTCACAAATTCATGCTAAATGCTTTGATGACTATAAGTATCAAACCAATCGGCTCTTGTCAAGTTGTACGTCCCGCCCCACGCCATTAGTGGTGCATTAATATTCAATCTGATTGAAGTTGAATCGGATATAAAGCTCATCCGCTCGGTAGCCCTCAGGTAAAGGTGCAAAGGGGGCTGCTCGCTGAATCGCTTGCAATTCCTCTTGGTCTGTGAGCGCAGAACCAGAGGGATTGAGGATGCGCAGCTCACTAACCTGACCAGTACGGCTGATGGAAAAACCAATTATGGTATGTTGAGAAGAATGAGATAATACTGGGTGCCATTGCTGTTTCACTTGTTTCCTTAGCCTCTCTAGGTAGGGGCCAAGGTCGAAGCGTTGGCCGCCATCCGCTCCCGCAGAATCGGACCCTAGGCCATTGCCATTTGAGAGTTGAGCTCTACGATCGCCCATGAACTCGCCGGTAGCTCGAAGCGGACCGCCCAGAAGACTGGCATTTTGACGCGAAGACCGCCTTGAACTAGCTTCCTGTTGGGGCATCCGAGCCACAGGTGGACTGACTGGGTTGTCATCCGTCAGTGGCTCGGAGTCTTGAGGCGGTGCTAGCTGATGCTGTTGGGGTGAGACCTGGTGACGTGGCAGTTTAGGACGAGTCCGAGCCACAGGTGGAGTGACGTCCTGGTTGTCATCCGTGGAGTCTTGAGGCGGTGGTAGCTGATCCTGTTGGGGTGGCACCTGGTGAGGCGGCAGTTCAGGACGGGCTTCACCCCCAGATGTTGAGTTGGTAGAAGCCTTTGCTTTTGCATCCCTAGGCGGCTTCCCCGCTAATTTATCTGCTGGCACCTGAATAAATTTGACTGGGAGCAGTGAGTCTTTTGAGGGGAGCAGTGGGTCGTTCACAATCTGGCGCCAGTAGGTCTCTAAACCTAAGAACACAGCCCAATGCAGGAATAGCGATATTGCCAGGAAAAGCTTCAGATTGTAAGGGCGATTACCCAAACGAGGCTGGAACTTCCAATTTAGGGACATGGAATTGTGCCAAATACAAGTTAGTTCTATTTTCGCCTTAAGAAAAGCGATCGCTTTTCTTAGGGAAGCTGCCCATCTATCAACTGCCAGTGCACAATATAACCAGACATCGACATCACTCGTCCGGCATTTGTACCGTTAAAGTGCTTTTATGCCATCCCCACAAATCAAGCGCCTTACTCAAGAATTGTTGGATACTATCGCCGACCAAGCTCGTAGCAGTCCTCGTCGGCGCCAAAACCACAATTTCCATGACCTTTCGGAAAAAGTCCAACGATTTATCAACGTCCTCCAACCCGGTACCTACGTCCGCCCTCATCGGCACCTTAGGGCAGTTGGAGTAAATGGCTTTGAGTTCTTCTTGGTTGTCCAGGGAAAACTGGGAATAATCATCCTGGATGAGAGCGGTCAAATCCTGCACCAAGAGCAAGTTAGTGCCAATGGCCCGACTCGTGCGGTGGAACTCCCGGAAGGGACATATCACACCCTGGTCGCTTTAGCTCCGGATACCGTAATTCTGGAACTCAAAGAAGGGCCGTATGAAGCCAGAAATGATAAAGAATTCCTTGATGCTTTTCCAGCTGAGGGAACACCAGCAGCTGGAGAGCTGGTTGAAACCTGGCAAGGCTACTTTGCCTAAAACAAAGGAAGAGCCAAGCAAATGCTTGCTTAAACTACCTGGTAAACGAAGCTAAGACTTGCCCAAGTATTCACATCCAGCGCATAAGTGTCAGCAACTGAGCCGGTGTCGGCTTTCAGCTCATTAGCCTGGTGGAGGTCTTGCAGAACGGCGTGAGCAAATTCCAGAGGGTTCAACAAAGGGCCAATAGGCTCATGTTCGTCCCTGGGACGTGTGGTAGCTCCTAGGGCTGCAAGGGTCTGGGTGAAGGGGGCATAACTAAAGATGAGTTGGGTTTCTGCCAGTCCAGCTGGCCCATGGATGACCGATTCAAAATCAACAGAAGTTTGGGGCACACTCAGGGTTTCGCCGGGAGCAATGACCAAATCTTTAAGCGATGGTTTTGTTTCTGAGCCGTTGGTTTCCTGGGCTGGTTCCGGATGATAAAGCGCGATCGCATTTTTGCTGCTATCTAAACCCAGCAGAATTAAATAGACAGGGCGATCGCTCTCGTTATCAAGCCGGTACTGAATACGGCTACCGATCAACACAGTGGGAATGTTTCCTTCGGAGGCTAGAGGTGGCTCCGGCGCTAGCGCCACGGATTCGCTTTTGGGTGATTCTCCTGCAAAAACGCGACTTCGCGCTCGCCGCGTTTCTCGTTGCATCAGCACCTGTTCCTGGGGAACCATGATCTCTAGGGTTGCCCTTACTCCCAAGCAGGAAGAGCCTTCATTTGCCGTCAACCGCCATAACTTTGCCGCCAGAAGTGTTTGCAGTTTAGGAACTAACCGCTGCACTGCCAGCTTCACTGCTTCCCCCGCGTCCCCTGCCGTATTGGGGATTAGCTCGTTTCCAGGGGAAAACAGACCATAGCGACTTGGGGATGAACTACCTGAGGCATTCGCTTCCCGCACCCGACCAAACAAATAATCAGCTGGCTGCTCACCTGCTATTACCGTTGACACATGGCGAATAGCAGCAAAAGCACTCGTCGCATCCACCCGCTCAATTCGTTCCAGGCTAGCGTCAAGGGCGATCGTCAAGCCAATATTACGCGGCAAAACCCGGACGGCTTCTTGGACGAGTTGCCCGACTTGTAGGGAACCCGTGCCGTCATTGCCGTAGATTTGCGCTTTTGCCGTCAGACCTGTACGCGATCGCACCTGTAGCTGTAAAGTTGAGGAGCGCTCCACCTGCTCACCACTCACTATTGGGGTAACCACTCTCAGTCGGGAATTCACCGCGTAATATTCTAGAACTAATGGCGGTAGTCCTGCCAGCCACACCTGTGCTGTTTTGCCGTTGTCTTCCACAGCTACCATCACGCCGTCCGCGCCTACGCTGGTGTCAGGGCTCAGATCATAGGTAAGTTCGGACTGCTCTTGACTTTTGTGACCACTCAGCGTTGGCTGCTGTTTCCCACCCAGCTGCTCAACCACCTCAGCCACTCGACTAAGGCTGACTTGAACAGTCGTCGGCTGGGTTACTTCCCAGAGGTACTGCGTCAAGGCATAAGTAAATAGCCCAGCGCTGAAACCCGGCCATTGCGCCTCACTCGCCTGCTGGTTCAAGCCAGCTGCTGTTAGGACAACCCCTGGCAGCGGTCGGTCAGAGGCAATATCCCCTTGCCGAATCAAGAGCTGTGCTTGGAATTCCTGCGCCTGGGTACTGAGTTGCCCTTGTGCCAGTTGAGGGCGAGCGCGAATTCTCAGGTTGCCTTGGAGGAGTGTGCTAGAAGCATTGTAGCTAGTATCCAAGACAGTTGTTACACGGTCGGTGGGGAGCGATCGCAACAGCAGCCACAGTGTCTCTTCTAGCAAGTCATTTACCGCCGGGACATCCGATCTTGACCCCACACCATCCACGGGCACCAAGCTGTTTAGCACCGCTTCTGGAGACGTTTCTAACTTTACACGGCGACCATAACCGCTGAAGTGGAAGACGACCACATCACCAGGTTGAGCTTGCTCAGTTAGATGCTTTAAGAAAGCGGTTTCAATCTGCTCCCTAGAGGCTTGTTCATCTGTCAGGGTGAGAATATCAGACGGGTGGAAGCCAAATCGGTGAATCAGTAGTTCCCGTTGCAGTTCCACATCCGTGAGACAACCGGCTAGAGCCGGTGTTTTTTGGTATTGGTTGATACCTATCAACAAACCCAACTTGCGCGGAGCCGGTTGTGCGAGAGCTTGGTAGTAGCGATCGCCTAGTCGTAACCACCCAGCCTCAATTAGTCCCAGTGCCGCGAGTGTCCAGCCAGCCCTTTGCAAAAAATCCCGCCGCTTCATTTCAGCTATTAGCTATCAGCCATCAGCTATAGCCTACCAGGAATGCACAAATCAGTTGTTGCTCCCCGGCGGCATCAATTCATCATTCACTTTTATCAGACAATAGTTGAAGCAACTGGCTCAGGATTGCAGTAAGTAAAGTTCTTACTCATTGCACGTACCAACTCTGCCGCCACCTCCGGACGCGAAAACTGCGGTGGAGGCGTTTCACCCCGACACAGCATCTGCCGCACCTTCGTCCCCGATAGGTGAATGCGTTCTGCCGGTGTGCTGGGGCTGGTCTTGCTCGTCGCCATCTGCTGGGTGCGGGTGCAGTAGAAAGCGTGTTCAAACTTCATCGGCACAATCCCCAGTTCAGCTGACTCAAACTGATCGAATATGTGCTGAGCATCGTAAGTGCCATAATAGTCACCCACCCCAGCATGGTCACGACCGACGATGAAGTGAGTACAGCCGTAGTTCTTACGCACTAGGGCATGAAAAATTGCCTCACGCGGGCCTGCATAGCGCATCGCAGCTGGGTTGATCGCCAGAATTACCCGGTCTTTGGGGTAGTAGTGTTCTAGCATAATCTCATAGCAGCGCATCCGCACATCGGCTGGGATGTCATCTTCTTTCGTCGCTCCCACCAAGGGGTGTAGGAACAGACCATCTACGGTTTCCATGGCGCACTTCTGGATATATTCATGCGCTCGGTGGATGGGGTTACGGGTTTGGAAGCCAACAATCGTTTTCCAGCCCTTTTCCTTAAACATCTGCCGTGACTGGGCTGGGTCAATTTGGTAGGCGGGGAACTGGGGATGAGGGTCGCGTTGCAACAGCCAGACCGGACCAGCCAGATTCACTGCCCCCTGATTATAGACCACCTGCACACCGGGATGTTTCGCCTCATCCGTGCGGTAAACGTTAATCGCCTCGCGAGTTTTGTCGTAGTGATACTTTTTGCTCAGCTGCATAACCCCAACAAACCGACCTTTTGGGTCATCCAGGCGTACCCAACTGCCTTCCTTGAGAGGGTCTGCGATCGCTTCTTCTATCGACAGCGTAATCGGAATTGACCAGGGCAGACCATTAGCCAGCCGCATATCTGCCACCACCCGATCATAGTCCTCTTGCTCCATAAAACCAGTGAGCGGACTAAACGCACCGATGGCGATCATTTCCAAATCAGAAACCGCTCGCTCATCAAGTTGTACTCGCGGCAGGAAATCTGCTTGAGCGATAAATTCTTGTCTTTGTTCAGCTGTAGCGATCCGGTTGATCAACTGAACGCCGTGGGGGGCGATGCCCTCTCGATAGTGACTCAAAGTAATCCCTTCTTTTCGTTAACTGCGCTTGTTTCCACTTGTTAATGGCTCAATGATGCCACCACCCAACAGAATATCCCCTTCGTACCAAACAGCTGCTTGACCAGCGGTAATGCCGAACTGCGGTTCATCAAAGACTAGCTTAACCTGGGCTGGTCCCAGAGGAATCACTGTGACTGGTACCGGAATTGAGCGGTAGCGGACTTGTACCTCCGATCTAATCGGGGCACCTGGTTCTGGAATCGAAACCCAGTTTACCCGCTGCACGGTGCATTCTTGCTGGTTGGCACTGGTGCGATCGCCGACAATCACCCGGTTTTGTACCGCATCCAATCCAATCACATATAGCGGTTGTGCTGCTGCAATCCCCAGCCCCTTCCGCTGACCTATCGTGTAGTGATGTATACCATCGTGCTCTCCCAGCACTCGGCCTGACTGGTTAACAATGTACCCCTTTTGGGGCGCAATGTACTTGTCCAGAAACGCTTGCATCGAGCCGTGGGTTTCAACCAAACACAAGTCTTGACTTTCTGGCTTCTGGGCTGTCTTCAGTCCGAACTCGGCTGCAATCCGCCGGGTTTCTGGCTTGGTATATTCGCCTAGCGGAAACACTGAGGCCGCTAGCAAGTCCTGTGTCAGATCATACAAAAAGTATGACTGATCCTTATTGCGGTCTACCGCTCTTCGCAACTGGTAGCGCCCAGCAGTTGGGTCGTAGCTGATTTTGGCATAGTGACCAGTGGCAATCTGGTCTATGCCCAGCTGTTCACGGGCATAATGTAACATTGGGCCAAACTTTACAGTTTTATTGCACTGCGAACAAGGCAGGGGGGTAATACCGGCGCTGTAACCCGCGACTAGGTAATCGACAATATGTGCCTGAAAAACTTCTCGGCTATCGACAATGTGATGGGGAATGCCCAGCTGTTCACAGATATAAGCCGCATCGACCATCCCTTCCGAGCAGCACTGACCTTTCCCTTTCATCAGCCAAAGGGTTAGACCAACGACTTCATAGCCCTGATGGTGCAGGGTTGCGGCTGCAACAGAACTGTCAACTCCACCGGAGAGACCGACTACGACTTTGTTCATAAACGTTGATGAACTGAAAAATTGCCCCAATCTTAATTCTAGCTAACATCTCACCATCGTGTTGCAGGCGATGTACAGGCTGTACGGGATCATTTACTTAGAAGGAGTATTGTTATAATTAATACAAATTCGTTTAAGTAAAGGTTATTGGTACCTTTCTAAGACAAAATGACATCTACCTACGACGTCCGCCTGGTTGTCCTTTCACAAGTGATTGCAGTCATTGGCTCCTACACGGCGCTAGATCTGGCTAGGCAAGTCTCAGTTGCCCAAGGGCGTACACGTCAACTATGGCTGACTGGAGGCGCGATCGCCTTGGGAGATAGTATCTGGGCGATGCACTTCATCGCCATGCTCGCCTATCAGTTGCCGATACCCATCACCTACGACTTCTCAATCGTCTTTGTCTCAATGCTATTAGCAATTGCAGGCTCCGGCGCTGGGCTTTTTGTCGTCACTCAACAGCCACTGAGTCGGCTGATGTTGTTAGCAGCAGGCGTTGTAGTAGGGCTTGGCATTATTGGCATGCACTTTACTGCCATGGCATCGATGCGACTGGCGGCAGTACCGTTGTATAATTGGAAGTTAGTTGTAATCTCTGGCGTATGGGCAGTTAGTCTATCCCTCAACACCCTGTGGCTGGCGTTCTATCCCAGCACTAAGACTACTGTGCCAGCACAAAGCGCGCCCAAGATTGGGAGTGCCATCATTGCGGGGGCAGCTATTTCTGGGATGCATTATATCGCGATGGCAGCAGTCAGCTTCCAGCCCGCCTTTGAAGTGCCAGCGTCCTCTACGATGGACAATTCTTTATTGGCATTTGCAATTGGTGTCGCTACTTTAATTATATTGATGCTAGCGTTGCTAGCTTCCTTTTTTGGTCAACTTCTTAGGGCTGAGATTGCTAGAGCAGAAGCGCTGCGGGAGAGCGAGGAGCGATATCAAAACTTGTATGATTTTGCTCCAGATGCGTATTTTACGATCACAGCGGATGGAAAGATCAAATCTGTAAATCACTTTGGTGCTGAATCTTTGGGATATCGCCAAGAAGAACTCATTGATAGCTCCTTTTGGAGCATCGTTTATGAGGCTGATCGAGAGTGGTTTCAACAGTGGTTTGCTAGAATCTTCAGTGAAAAGTTGGTAACCAATGAAATAGAACTGCGCAAAGTGCACAAAAATGGTTCAGTTCTCTGGGAGCGTCAGCGAAGCCAATTGCTGTTTGACAAGGATGAGACACCGATTGAATTGCGGATGATTTGCAGAGACATCACCCAGCGCAAGCAGGCAGAGGAACAGCTGCTGCAAAATGCGTTTCACGATGCACTGACAGGTTTACCCAACCGAGCTTTGTTTATGGATCGCCTAGGGCAGGCAGTCGAGTATGCAAAACGGCACGAGGATTATCTATTTGCTGTACTCTTTATTGACTTAGATCGGTTCAAGGTGATCAACGACAGCCTTGGACACATATTTGGGGATCAGTTGCTAATCGGCATAGCCCGCAAGCTAAAGGCATGCGTGCGTACTACAGATACGATAGCACGGTTTGGGGGAGACGAGTTCACGATCTTGCTTGAAGATATTGAAGACGTCACTGACGCTATTCTTGTTGCCAACCGGGTACAAGAGGAACTAACATTGCCCTTTGAGCTAGACTCTCAAGAGGTGTTCACCTCTGCAAGTATTGGCATTGCACTAAGTGCGACAGGCTATAACCAACCAGAAGACCTCCTGCGGGATGCTGACATCGCCATGTACCGAGCCAAGAACCAAGGCTCGGCGCGCTACGAGATCTTTAACCCAGACATGCATGCTCGCGCAGTGGCACGCTTGCAGTTGGAAACTGACCTTCGATTGGCGATCGAACAGATGGAGTTTAGGCTTAAATACCAACCGATTGTATCGCTGGAAACTGGCAGACTCATTGGTTTTGAAGGTCTGATTCGCTGGCAGCATCCACAATATGGCCTGATCTTACCAGGTAAATTTATCCCAGCGGCAGAAGAAACCGGACTGATCACCCGCATCTGCCAGTGGGTAATCCGCGTAGGATGTGGCCAGCTGCGCCAGTGGCAGTTACAATTTCCTACAACACCACTCCTGAGCATCAGTCTAAATCTTTCTAGCAAACAGTTCACTCAAATTAATCTGATCAACCAAATTAATCAAATTCTGCAGGAGACAGGCTTGGATGCCTCTGGTTTGAGGCTAGAACTGACTGAAGGCGTGATCATGGAAGGTGCCGAATCCGCAGTTGCCACGCTTTTGCAACTAAGAAATCTAGGTCTTCAGTTGTCCATCGATGACTTCGGTACGGGCTATTCATCATTAAGTCGTCTCCTTCACTTTCCGATTAATGGGTTGAAGATCGACCACTCCTTCATTTCTCAAATCGGCATAGATGAAGGAAAATCAGCGATTGTAGAGACAATCGTCACCCTTGCCCACAAATTAGGCGTAGATGTGACAGCGGAAGGAGTGGAAACTCAAGAGCAACTAGCACACCTTAGAGCATTG
Source organism: uncultured bacterium (assembly GCA_964250845.1). GTDB lineage: Bacteria > Cyanobacteriota > Cyanobacteriia > Cyanobacteriales > Chroococcidiopsidaceae > CAXUIG01. The sequence goes on from CAXUIG010000015.1 coordinate 18,336, forward strand.
AAATGTGAATATGGGCAGGGAAACTTTTTCTCTCAACCATTGGACACAGAGGCAGCAGAGGCGTTAATTGTGGCAAATCCACAGTGGTAAGGGGGCTACACTTTAACAGCTGAATTGTTATCCGCTGGCGCGTAATAATCGCCTTTGGCGTCAACTCCCACCTGCAGCAGTGATTCTTCACCCGTAATCAAACGGGCACCGCGTTTGCGCGTGAAATAATTCCAGCCCCACTGAATCATCACCACCAGTTTGTTGTCAAACTCAATTAGATAGTAGATGTGGACAAACACCCAGGCGAGCCAAGCCAATAAACCGGAAAATTTTATCAAACCCAAGTCTACGACGGCAGCATTTCGCCCCATCACCGCTAAGCTACCTCGATCAAGGTAACGGAACGGGATCGAACTCTTACCCAAAAGCCGCTGTTGAATCAGCGCGGCGACATACTGCCCTTGCTGCATTGCCACGGGCGCGACACCGGGTAGCGGTTTCCCGTTCTGAGCGGAACAATTTGCCAAGTCGCCAATTACAAAAATGTTGGGGTGCCCTGGTAAACTTAGATCAGGTTCGACAATAACCCGCCCCGAGCGGTCAAGTTGAGCACCCGCACGGATGCTGAGAACCTCTCCCATTGGCGAAGCCTTGACGCCAGCTGCCCATAAGATGGTTCTAGCTGGAATTTGTTCAACCAGATCGCCTTGGCGCGTAGTGACGATATTGTCGGCAATATTTGTTACCAGTGTCTTTGTCTGCACCGTCACGCCTAACCGCATCAGTGATGCTTCTGCTTTAACTGATAACTCTGGTGCATAAGGCGGTAGAATTCGATCCAATCCTTCCAGCAACAAAATTCGGGCTTCGGCGGTGTCAATGTTGCGGAAATCTTTCTTCAGGGTGTTTTTGGCTAGTTCTGCGATCGCACCGGCTAATTCTACACCTGTAGGTCCACCTCCTACCACCACAAAGGTTAACCAGGCACGGCGTTTTTCTGGATCGGTTTCCTTTTCTGCTGCTTCAAACGCGATAAAAATGCGTCGTCGCATCTCTAGTGCATCTTCTACCGTTTTCAATCCGGGAGCCACCGTTGCCCACAAGTCATTGCCAAAGTAGTGGTGGCTAACGCCGGTGGCGATGATTAAGCTGTCGTAAGGTAGTTCTTCGTTACGCAGGACGACTTTTCGCTGCAAAGGATCAATATCAACCACTTCTCCCATCAGTACTTTGGTGTTTTTGCTGCGATTTAGTACAGAGCGGAGTGGCGCTGAAATGTCAGCCGGGGATAGAGTACCCGTTGCGACTTGGTAAAGGAGTGGCTGAAATAGATGAAAGTTGCGTTTATCGACTAGGGTTACATTCACACCCACCCCAGCGAGTGCTTTGGCAGCATAAAGTCCGCCAAAGCCGCCACCGACAATCACTACCTGATGAGGAGATTGATTTTCGACCGCATTTACCATAGTGACTTCCTTTGCTGACCAGCTTTAGTTTACATATTTTAATATAAGCTTAGGGTGGAATGAGAAAAAAGGCGTAGCGATCGCTACCAGGCTAAATTCCTGCTCTAGCCTAGCGGCAGCGTTTTGTTAGATGCGGCGGTTGGCGTTTGACAGAACTACGAAATTTTCAGGAGCGATCGCATGGCAACTAAGCGCCCGACTCGAAAGCAAGAGGCGACGAATGAAACCACAACTCCTGAGCGGTTAGAGGAATTAGCAAGAGTTAGTCCTCAACTGGCGGCGCTAGTGGCGAAGCATCCCAATGCGGCTCCTGAGTTACTACGAGAATTAGCATCCAGTGCCAATGCAGCCACCCGTAAAGGCGTCGCTACTAATCCCAATGCGCCGACTGACGTGCTGCTGAAGCTGGGGGAATTCCCAGGGCAGTTACTGGATAATCCTGTGTTTCCAATGCTGTTGCTGGAAAATCCTAATCTGCTAGCGGAAGTGTCAATAGCGAGGTTACGGACTCTACTGAAGCGGGATGTAGTGCCAGAGTCGTTCTTAGAGTGGGTAGCCAGGGAATCCAATGATGGGGTAGTGCTGCTAACAGTGGCAATTTACCCCAATACGCCTAAAACTGCCTTAGAAAAGCTGACTCAGAGTCAAATGCGTCAGGTGGCTCTTGCGGCACAGTTGCATGTGAATTCGGCAGGAGAGATGATTGCAGGTTGGGATGAAGCCGCAAGAGCAGCAATAAAAACTACCAGTCTGGAAAAAGATCAAGATATTGAGGCGCAGTTGTGGGCATTAGGATTCATCCCTGAGTTGTTCCTCCCGGTTTTGCACCCAGATGTGCATATCGCTATTGCTCAAAATCCCAACACCCCCGGATACCTTCTAGAGGAACTAGCAAAAAATGACGTTCGCCAGAGCAAAATTAGCCTAGCTATTGCTCAAAATCCCAACACCCCCGGACACCTTATAGAGCAACTGGTAGCACATGATTGCTATCAGGTGAGACAGTTTGCATTATATCACCCCAACCGACCTCTAACCCGCCGCCAAAAGGACAAAAACCCAAATAGTCATTGGCATCCCCAACAGAAATTTTCATCTATCCAGGAGGCAATAAAAAGATTTAGCAACCTTGCAAGTTCTCTAGGGTTGTACATCTGGATAACCCGTAGAGGCAAGATTGATGACTACCAAGTGCAGAATCTATTGCAAAGGGCAAGTAGTATGAATGACACTATTCGCTCAGAACTTGAACATTACTACAACACCCTGAAGATATTCTTAAATTCTCTGATATTCGATCTTTCTATCAGCGTCCACCGAGAAGTTGCTCAGAACCCTAATACTCCCTTGAGGATACTAAAGGAAATGGTGGAGCACAAAACCATGAATATTCGGGAAGCTGCAGTCGAGAACCTCTGCGAAAATTTTGCCCATAACCCTGACACTGCGAGTAAAATTCTCCAGCAGTTAGCAAAAATTAGAGATCAGCGGGTTCGCCTAGCTGTAGCTCGTAACTTCAACACTCCTGGCAGCGCTCTAGAGCAACTGGCAAAGGAGCAATCGACAATTCGCTTGGTTGTAGCTAGGAACCTCAACACTCCTGCACAAGTGTTGGAGAAACTGGTGGGGGATGAAAATAAATATGTTCGAGAAGCGGCAATTAAAAACCTGAGCCAAAATTTCGCCCAGCACTTCAACTTGCCTGGAAACATCCTAGAGCAGTTTGAAGCTGTGCAAAACCCAGGAACTCCTCAAGACGTGCTCAAAAGGCTGGCAACCAGTAAATTTGTGCTAATCCGCGATCGCACTGCTATTCACCCTAAAACTCCTAGTACTGTGTTGGAGGAACTGGCAGCAGATAAGAACAGTGCGCTTCGGCTAGGTGTTGCCCAGAATCCTAATACGCCTGGAAGCCTGTTGGAGCAGCTAGCATTGGATAAGGATGCACTTGTGCGTCTAGCTGTTGCTGGGAACCCCAACACTCCCGTGAGCCTGCTAGAGCAACTGGCTAAGAAGAGAACACAGTCGCATCAGCCGCTTCAGGCAGCAGCCGTTAAGAACCTAATCAGCCAGAATCCAGAGCGGGTTGCTGCATTTTTGGAAGAATATATCCAGCCTCTTAAGCCTTCTTTCAGCCGCTTGCTCCTCTTTTTTCACCCTCAAGCTCCTAGCACCATGCTGGCGAAAAACTTTCGCTCCTATTCCTGGCTAGAGCGCTACGCGATCGCCCAAAACCCCAACACTCCCCCTCATATCCGTCAGCGCCTTACTCTAGATGGCAACCGTATTGTCCGCGCCGCTGCCAAGGCGAATCTGCCCCATTGAACAGTTGAACAAGCGTCATCTATTCTAAAGAACAATTCAGGTTGGCAAGGCTACCAATTGCGACGAAATTTCAGCTCGATTGAGGTCACGACCAATGAAAACCAACCGCGTTTGCTGAGCTTCCTGTGGTTGCCAGGGGCGGTCATAAAATTGGTCAAATCGTGTTCCCACTCCTTGCAGCACCAATCGCATCGGTTTGTTAGGCACCGCAACAAACCCCTTAATGCGGTAAATCTCTTGCTCTTGTGCCAGCAATTGCAATTGGTTTTGCAGGAGAGCTGGGTCAAAGGCGCGGTTCAAAATTAGGTGGGTTGAGGTAATCTCTTCGTCGTGGTCGTGGTCTTCTTCAGTGTCGTGATGGCTCGGACGGGCGGCTAAGTCTTCTTCCACCGCTGCCTGGAATCCCAGTACAACAGCTGGGTCGAGTTGACCGCGATCGCTAGCCACCATTTTCACCACTCTGGGCAGCTCTTGTTGAATTAAATCCACAACTTCAGCCTGCGTCGCCGCATCGACTAAATCTGTCTTGTTTAACACCACCAAATCAGCACAAGCCAGTTGGTCTTCAAACAGTTCCTGCAAGGGTGTCTCATGCTCCAGATTCGGATCTGCTTGCCGAGCCGCATCCACTGCCTCTGGATTACTGGCAAACCTCCCAGCTGCCACAGCTTCACAATCTACCACCGTAATCACGGCATCAACCGTAGCGGCGTTGCGAATTTCAGGCCAGCGGAAAGCCTTGACTAGTGGTTTGGGCAATGCCAGCCCAGAAGTTTCAATCAAAATGCAATCAAGCCTGTCTCGCCGCTTTAGCAGTTGCAGCATCGTTGGCAAAAACTCTTCTTGTACTGTACAGCACAGGCAGCCATTTGTCAACTCAACGATATTGGCCTCGCTATCTGAATCATCTGGGCACACCTGACAAGAGCGCAGTAGTTCACCATCAATGCCCAACTCGCCAAACTCATTCACCATAACTGCAATGCGTCGCCCCTGATTATGCTGTAGCAAGTGGCGAATCAGGGTTGTCTTGCCACTACCTAAGAAGCCAGTGATTACCGTGACAGGAATTTTTGCCGCCATTTTCGCTTTGTGATGTTGGAAAAAGTAAATTTGCCGCCGCTTGTTTAGAGTACCACTCCTAGAATTTTCCTTCTTAAGCTGACAATCCTGAAGGCTTGATGATGGCTGCACCATCACCCAGCCTCCAGGATTGTTAGTTAAATGTGAACTTGGTCTTTGTCCTAGAAGTCAAGGGGAAACTGACAGACTGAATTTACTTGGCGGTTGCCAGTTCTGTGCTGCCGCGAGTGCGACGGCGCGTTAGGCTATTGAAAAGCATTTGACCGATCGCCTTGATCAAATTGCCCTCCAGTTCCTGGAACAGTTTCATATTGAGGCCAAAAGCGGCATTGGCTTCATCTACAATCCGATCTGCATTGGCTTCATCAAGAGGCAGCTCATCCAAGGCTTGCCGGTAAGTAGCTTTGAACTGCTTCTCATCGGGAATATCTTTGAATTCATAAAAAGCGGTGCCTTGCCCATCAGAGAGGTTCATCCCCCGTTGAGCAATGCCCTTAAGAATTTGTCCACCAGATAAATCGCCTAGATAGCGCGTGTAGGAGTGGGCGATTAACAGTTCAGGAGCCGAGGCAGATATTTCCCGAATTCGCTGGACATAGGTTTCACCCGCTGGAGAGAGCGTAATTTGCTCTCTCCAGTTGGAGCCGTAGTAGAAGCAGAGGTCTTGTTCTAGGCTCCGCTGCCGGTTCAATTGTTTAAAGTAAATCTTTGAGAGGATTGGGTGCTGCCGGTGTCGCTCCATCTCTTCTTCCATCACCGAGTAGACGAAGTAGAGGTTGCCTACTAACTTGCGGTAAGAGTTCTTCTCAACGACCCCTTTTAAAAAACACTTGACAAAACCGACATTTTCTGCAGTGCTATGAGATTTTTTAGTACCCTCACGCAATTTGGTTGCTAAATTACTGCTCATGTTAAATTTCTCAACATTAAGGTCAACGGCCAGAGTATTGAGCTGCAAAAGGCTCAAATGCCACTAAAAGGTTACATTAGAACGATTTGCTGAGAAATATTGTTAAAAATTCTGAAGTTGATGCTAACTGGGGCTAGGCTCTTCCATCGGGCAGTCAATTTCTGAGATTTTCTTCGCGCTCAAGTCTGGGACGGGAAAATAGTCTAAACTCGAGTAGCTGAGTTGGCAGTAGGCATTGCACCAGCACCTTATCAACCCGGTTGCCATCGATATTCATTACCTCAAACCGCAAGCCCTGCCATTCAAAATGCTCAGTCAGAGTTGGGAGCCGCCCCAGATAGGTGATGACTAACCCTCCCAAAGTTTGATACCGGCTCTGATGCAAAGCTTGTAGCTCTGTGAGTGAGAAAATTTCTTTGAACTTATCTATCGGCAACATTCCATCTAACAACCATGAACCATCCTCGCGTTGCACAGCTTGTGGATTTTCTGGCTCATCCTCTGAGGGCACATCCCCAACAATTTGCTCTAAGATGTCTTGAAGCGTAACTAAACCCTGGACTATGCCGTATTCATCTACCACCAGCATAATGTGAGTGCTCGTTTGCTTAAACAACTCCAGGACTTTCAAGCCCAGGGTACTTTCTGGCACAAATACAGCCGGTCGCAACGAGCCTGTCAGATCGAACGGCTGAGCCCAAAGACTCGGACCTAACAAGTCGGTGACATGTATCACGCCTAAAACTTTGTCAAGCTCGCCTTGGCAAACCGGAAACCGAGAATGTGTACTATTGACCATCTTCTGTCTGTTCTGTTCGGGTTCGTCCTCCAGGTCAAGCCAGACAATATCCGGTCGTGGTGTCATCAAGGCGTTAACTGGTCGGTCTCTTAGGCGAAACACTTGCTCCACCATATTTTGTTGTGCTTCTTCAAACGTGCCTGCCTCAGTTCCTTCTTCGAGCAAGAGCTTGATTTCTTCCTCTGTCACTTGTGGATCGGTGCACGGTTCGATGCCTAAGAGCCACACTACTATATCAGTTGAAGCGCTTAACAGGTAAACAACGGGAGAGGCAATGGTCGCCAACATCTTTATCGGCAGGGCAACGGCGGCAGCAATCGCTTCTGGATTGTTTAATGCCAGTTGCTTGGGTACCAGTTCCCCAATCACCAGTGTGAGATAAGTGATCAACAAAATGGCGACAGCCGAAGCGATCGCTTCATTATACGGTGCCAGCAACGGGAGCAGACTGAAGACCGGCGCTAAGATTTTACTTATCGCTCTTTCACCATACGCACCAGACACAATGATCAGCAGTGTGATCCCTAGCTGAACCAGCGCCAGAAACTGATTTGGGGCATTAGCAAGTTGCAAGGCAGCATCAGCCCGTGTGTCACCTTGGTTAGCCATCTGTTGCAGCCGCACCTTCCTCGCCGAGACGAGCGCCATCTCTGACATCACAAAAAACGCGTTGGCGATCGGCAGTACGAGAATAATGATCAAGTCGAGTGGCTGCATGGTATTGTTTTGGACTACTCTAGATATTTACCTTAAGCACAGCGCTTATAAAGGAGTGACATCGTGGAAGCGGCTGTAATTAATGTAACGCTGCCCGTCCGGGTGACGGCAAAATATATCCACAAACCGCATGTCCCACAAGATCTCGCGTACTACATAGGTGTGACGGGCGTGGATCGTTTGGGAAATGGTCTCATCGAGCCCAGTGAGCGTGACCATGAGGGTGGTTTCTGCCTCAGCTAGCGTTACCGCCGTGGCTCCATAGAGAGGACTATTTTTGTCAATCGGATGCATCGCTGTCCAGCTCAGCACAAAGTTCGGATTTTGGTGGCGCAACAGTTTGAGATCGTAGACGCGGCGCATGAACTCCCCCTCTGGGCTAACTTCGTCGCGCATTAGCCTCACTTGCAGCTCCGCTTCTAAGATCTGGTTGCGGCGCTGGTTGGCTGTTCGGAACATCAAGGTTGGCACGCCGTCATAGGGAGCAATCACCGCCACACGGCTGAAGTTCACGCGAGCTGTGGGTCGGGCGAAGCGGGCGAAAGCTAGCCCAGTCCCCATGGCAACTCCCAAAATACCTATCAGCGCTTCTAGAGTGACCAGCATATTCGCGTAAAATGTGGATGGATACATGGCGCCGTAGCCAATGGAGGCCATAGTCTGGACGCTGAAGAAGAAGGCATCAGTGAAGGAGCCATGCCGGGCGTTGGCGATGCAATTCCCTCCCGCTAAGTAGAGTAGGGCAAACAGGAAGTTGGCAGCAAAATACCCTAAAGTCATCAGCGTCAGGAACCCAGGCCAAGGAATGGTGAGAAGCAAATGGTACGGGTCGCGCCAGTAGGAGTACCATGCGCCCATTCCCACGATCTGGAAGCGTCCATCTCGATTCTCGATCCGAACCTTGGTGGGTGGACTAAGCCTATTTTTCATCAACTTTGCCTCCTTTAAAACTCTTACCGGAATCAGCGTACCTGAAGTGTTCGGTAGTCGTCACCGCTGGGGAGTTGTTGCAAGGAAAAGGCAAAGGAAGCAGTTGGGCTTTCTCGCGCTCATCTTTAGCTAATTCGGCGGAATCCCCACGCTGTCCGCTTTCTCGGCAGCGATGGGATGGATAGCCGGTTAATTGGAGAGGCTCGATGCCTCTCCAATTAACCATTGTTCTTGAGGCTCCACAGGTGAGTCTTGTTCTTGTACATACCGCTTAAGAGTTTCAACTGTTACACCACCACAACTAGCTTTTGAATTAAGCCGAGTGCCAAAAGACAGGTAAATTCTGCGTAAAATCGTTTAACTTGCTCTGGAAATTCTTTACGAACATATAAACTACTGACTGTCTTAAGATTATTGATGAACTTTGTGATTTCTGCATTTGTGGGTAATAAGTGATGGGGTAAATGAATGTGGTCTGATTCACCGTTAAACTCAACTACTTCACACCCCCACTTGGCACAAAGCGCTTCAAACACTTCTCCCAATCGTTTCAGCATGAGAGCGGTAATTACCTTTCTCCGGTATGCAAGTTGTCAGCACTCTTATGCGCCTTGAGGTCTGATACGGCTCTAGAATGGGATTTATAGGTCATCGACTTTTGTAGCACTGCATGATATTATCCTATAATGAAGATGACCTACAAGTACAAGATCTTACCAACTAAACCTCAAATTGCTACCTTTCAAACGTGGTTGGAATTGGCACGTCGCCAATACAACTTTCGACTGGGGCACCGATTTGATTGGTATGAAGCAACCCGTTCGCGAGTTGACGCTTGCCCTTTGGTCACTAGTGTTGTTTCAGTTGAGGAGATATATAAAAACATTCCCTTAATTCGTACTTTGGTTAAAGGGAAGCAAAAAGGTGAAGAAGTTTCAAACATCTTATCAGGTGGTTACGTTGATTGGTTCAACGTTAAACGTGCTGACCTTAAACAAACGAAAGTCTTATTTCCCGATTATAAAACTCTGGATTCTCAGGTAATTCAAGATGTTATTGACCGAGTAGAAACGGCTTTATCTCGATTTACAACACCTGACGTTAAAGGAAATCGGAGTGGCAAACCAAAGTTCAAAGGAAAATACTATTACAAATCATTTACCTACACGCAGCTAAATAACTGTGACATAGTTAAAGACTACCGCGCTAGAAACTTCGTCAACCTCAAAAAGATTGGACTAGTTCCACTAGTTTTTCACCGTCCAATTCCAAATGGCTTTCAGGTTAAGACAGGTACGATTATCAAAGAAGCAGATGGGTGGTATATCAGTCTGGTTTTAGAAGATAAGGACGTGCCAGTAACGGTTGCAGAAATCCAACCGACCGAAGAAAACAGTCTTGGGATTGATTTGGGCATTGAGAACTATGTGGCGTTGTCGAATGGAGAAGTGGTTGAGCATCCACGGTTTCTCAGAACGAGTGCTAATAAATTAACTTTCGTTGCAGCAAAGGCTCAGTAAACATAAAAAGCATTCAAAACCTTGGAAGATTCTCAAGGGGAAAATTGCTAAACTTCATCAACGCATTGCCCGTCAACGCTTAGACTTTCAGTTTAAGCTTGCTTACTGGCTCTTCGGGAAGTGTGATGTGTTGTTTATTGAGGCTCTGAAGCTCAAGAATTTGACCAAGCGTGCCAAGCCTAAAATTGATAATCAGGGAAACTGGCGACCATTTGGGCAGTCAGCTAAATCCGGTCTGAATAAATCAATGCTAGACGCGGCTCACGGTCAGTTTGTCCAGGTGCTTAAATTCGTTGCCTGGAAACTTGGCAAAGTGGTTCGAGAAATAGATCCACGAGGGACTTCACAATATTGCTGGAATTGTCTCAATCAAGTGTCTAAGGAACTCAAAGATAGGTGGCATTCCTGCTCTTGTGGAGAAGAACTGCATCGGGATGACAACTCTGCCAAACTGATTAAAAAGATTGGGCTAGTATGCTCAGTAGCGGGGGCGGCATCTACCTCGCTTAAAACCGCTCTTGAACTTTTGTCCGAGAGAAGCCCTCACTGTCCCGCTTAGGGCAGCGTAGGGAGTATGTCACTAAATGTATTTGAGGTTGCTGACAGGTGAGAATGTCAGCGACTATAAAAGGGCAGACGACTCTATTAATTCGGGGGTAGGCGGCATGGAGACTGAAAAGCTGAAGCAGTCCTATAAAGACATGTTGGTAAGAGCAGGGGTAGACTTCCACAGAGCAGAGCAGGCGGTCAAGAATCTGACGTGGGAGGAGCTACACCTGATTGGCGAGATTTGGCCTGAGTGGGCTGCAGCCTTTGCTCAAACAGAAAACGAACTTAATCTGCTTCCGTTGCCAGTCTCCTGGGAATTTTCAGATCTGAGTTCTCACGGTTGAGGGCATGTTTAGGCACCCTAAGTTGCTTTCTTGGTCACTACGCCCTGAGCCATCATCCAGGCAAACAGACTTTTACCACAGTTCGAACACAGCTGCGTTAGTGATTTCATCGAGGGCTTCTGTTGGTTAGCCATGAAGATTAGCTTGTTCTTGCAACCACGGATCTACAGCCTCTCCATCTTTGCGACGCAGCTCAATTTCAATGGCGATCACCGCATTTGACCCAGGCGGAGCAGGTTTCTGATGGAAAATAATATCGTATGCCGCTGGATCGTGATTTCGCTCCCGCAGCCAATCCTGCACCTTGAGTGTGGCAAAGAATGACTGCCCTTGCTCAAACATGCGCGTAATCTGCATCTGTAGGTTGTAGGGGTTAAATTGAGGCATAGCCTATTCCTAAATGCTTCACAGTCGTTAAGATTTGCTCAAAGCTGACTGCAACTGAGTCCGAGCGCTTTCCAGGGCTGCTGGCAACTTACTGGGGTCGCGTCCACCGGCTTGAGCGAGGTTGGGGCGTCCGCCGCCACCACCGCCGCAAAGTTTGGCGATTTCTCCAATAAACTTCCCCGCTTGTAATCCTTTCTTGTTAACATCTGGACTAAAAGCCGCTACTAAACTGACTTTCCCAGCTTCGGGCACTGATCCCAGTACCACAGCTCCGTTGTCCAGTTTTTGCACTAAGCGTTCAGCTGCTGTCTTTAAGGACTCTGGATCGACATCTTCCATCTGGGCAACCAGGATTTTGTAATTACCCACCGATTCAGCTGTTGTCAGCAACTGGTCAGATTGAGCAAGGGCGAGTTGTGCTTTGAGAGTTTCCAGTTGCTTTTGAGTGGTTCTGAGTTCGCTCTGAAGGTTCGTAACCCTCTCAGGCAGCTCTTCGGGTTTGACCTTGAAGCGATCGCTCAACTCCCGCACCACGCGATCGCGCACATTCAGATATTCCAAAATAGCTGGTCCAGCAACGGCTTCAATCCGTCGCACTCCAGAGGCGACGCCGGTTTCGGAAACAATTTTGAATACCCCAATTTCAGCTGTGTTGCTCACATGGGTGCCGCCGCACAGTTCCATCGAGACGCCGGGGAAATCAATCACCCGCACGACCGAGCCGTACTTTTCACCGAACATGGCGATCGCGCCTTTCGCCTTTGCCTCTGCAATCGGCAGCAGCTCAATCTGGGCAGAATGACCCTCAGCAATCCAAGTATTCACCTGCTCCTCTACTTGTTGCACCTCAGTAGGGGTGAGGGGACGGGGGCAATTGAAGTCAAAGCGCAGTCGGTCAAAGGCAACTAGTGACCCCGCCTGAGAGATGGAATCATCAACAATTTTCTTCAACGCCGCTTGCAGCAGGTGGGTGGCGGTGTGGTTGGCTTGAGCCCGAAGGCGGCAAGCGCGGTCAATCTGAGCGCTAACGGGGTCGCCCAGCCGCAGGGTGCCACGCTCGATCCGACCGTAGTGGATGTAGATGCCAGCTTTTTGCTGCACATCTTCAATCCGCACTAGGACGGAATCGCCCGACAAGTAGCCGCGATCGCCAGTTTGTCCCCCTGATTCTGCATAAAAAGGTGTCTGATCCAGAACCACCTGTACCTCGCTTCCCGCTTCAGCTGAAGCTACTTGCTTGCCATTGGCAATCAGTGTGATCACTTGAGCCGGAGTTGAGGGTTGAGTGTAGCCCAGGAACTGGGTGGCATTGATACCAGATTCCAACTGGTTAAGGGAGTCTGGCGTGGTGAGGTCGATGGTTTGGTGTGCTGACCTCGACCTGCGGATTTGCTCCTCCATTGCCGCTTCAAAGCCTGCTAAATCTACTGTCAGGTCATGCTCCGCTGCAATTTCCTGGGTCAGTTCCAAGGGGAAGCCATAAGTGTCATAGAGGATAAAGGCATCCTCACCGTCCATCTGGTTTTTCCCTTGCTGGTTTAACCGCTCCAGCATCTCTGAGAGCCTTTTCTCACCTTGCTCCAAGGTTTTCAGGAAACCGGATTCTTCCCGTTGCAGTTCTACTTTGATTGCCGCTTCCCGTTCGCGCACATTGGGGTAGGCGCTTTCAGAAAGTGCGATCGCACTCTCAGCTACCTGGGTCGTAAATTCACCCTGAATGCCAATCAGCCGCCCGTGGCGCACGACACGCCGAATCAGACGTCGCAACACATAACCTCGACCGGTGTTCGACGCGGTGATGCCATCAGCAATCATATGGACGACTGCCCTGATATGGTCGCCAACTACTTTCAGAGAAATTTTCGTTTTCTGATCGCTTTCGGCGTAGTCAATCCCAGCAATTTCAGCAGCGGTTTTGATAATTGGGAATATCAGGTCAGTTTCATAGTTATTGGCGACTTTCTGCAGAATTTGCGCCATCCGCTCCAAGCCCATGCCGGTGTCGATGTTTTTCTTCTGGAGAGGCGTCAACTTGCCTTCAACATCCCGGTTGTATTGCATGAACACCAGGTTGTAGAATTCGATAAACCGGGTGCCATCTTCCAAGTCAATGTTTTCGTCACCCAGTTCTGGGTGGAAGTCGTAATAAATCTCTGAGCAGGGGCCACAAGGGCCGGTGGGGCCAGATACCCAAAAGTTGTCATCCTCTCCTAGTCGCTTGATGCGAGCGGCGGGAAAGCCAATCTGGTCACGCCAGATAGTAAAAGCTTCGTCATCTGACTGGAAAACGCTCACGACTAGGCGCTCTGGGGGCAAGCCAAACACTTCTGTTACCAGTTCCCAAGCCATAGCGATCGCTTGCTGTTTGAAATAGTCCCCAAAGCTGAAGTTACCCAGCATCTCAAAAAACGTGTGATGCCGTGCCGTGCGACCCACATTCTCAATGTCGTCGGTGCGGATGCACTTTTGGCTGCTGGTAGCGCGGGGGAATTCAGGCGAGCGCTGTCCCAAAAAGATTGGTTTAAACGGCAACATCCCAGCGATCGTCAGCAGCACGGTGGGGTCTTCTGGCACAAGGGAGGCACTGGGCAGGATTTTGTGTCCCCTTTGGGCGTAGAAGTCGAGGAATTTTTGCCGAATTTCGTTACCGCTGAGGTACTGGGGGGAGGAAGGCATGGTCTTGACAAGTAGGGATTTTTGATTAAGGCACTAGGCTTCTATTTGCTATTTTTACCGAAAGACGGGGGAGTGTGAGGGGGAATCAAAGCCAGATTGATTCATCCCCCTCATCCATAATTCCCCAGCTGGTGTCCTTATAAATAAATCTTTTCCTATATAAACTAAATATGGTGCTATAGTTAACACCATTATCTAAAATAATTTTCTGCTTGGCTATGCTCTTAAAGTCAAGCAGGTTTTGTTTTTAGAACGTGCGGCTCACACAGCCACAGGGGAAATACTGCCTAAGCAAATGCTTCGGACGCACACAACGACTCCAAGTACAATCACTGGTTTTTACTATGGCACTCAAACTCAAAGTTTCGGATATTAAGTGTTCTGACTGTGCAGGAACGATTACCGAATCCATCACCACGATGGAACCAGACGCCAAGGTGGACGTGGATGTAGAAGCTAAGACAGTCACAGTGGAATCTGCAGCTTCTGAAGAGACAATCAAACAGGCGATTACGGCTGCGGGTTACACGATTGAAGGTTATTAACCTCGAGCCGCGAAGTGGGCGATCGCGCTCTCAATAGCAATGAGTCCCAAGTGTCGTTTTTGCAACTCATCACTCAGGACTCTAGCTTCCGGGCTAATTCGAACGCCCAGTTACTTTTTCGGAGAAAGCAGCATCATCATATTTCGCCCTTCTTTTTTGGGTGCTTGCTGCACTTCCCCCAGTTCTTGTAAATCCGTTGCCATTCGCTTGAGCAGAGTCTCCGCCAAGTCGCTGTGTTGAATCTCCCGACCCCGGAACATGACAGTTGCTTTCACCTTGTCGCCATCCTTTAGAAAACGCTCGGCTTGATTAATGCGGACTTGATAGTCATGCTCCTCAATCTTATAGCGCATCTTGACTTCCTTGACGTCAGCGGTGTGCTGCTTTTTCCGGGCTTCCCGCGCTTTCTTTTCCTGCTCAAACTTGTACTTGCCGTAGTCCATAATCCGGCAAACAGGCGGATCAGCCTTGTCGCTGAGCAGAACCAGATCCAGCTCTTTTTCCTCTGCTAGTTGCAGAGCCTCTTGCGGGGTTATGATCCCCAACTGCGAGCCGTCAGTATCAATGACCCGAATTTTCGGAAAGCGAATTCGTTCGTTAATTTGGGGTAGATTGCTAGTTCTTCTTTTCTCAATCACAGGCATTAAGATTAAATGGCAGCTGTTGTTTGTGCAAAACTTGACTTTACTCTTTGTACATGCCATTCACCTTAGCAAATTTTCTGGCCCAAGAGGGTAGGGAAATTCCCCTATATGCGATCGCGCTTCCAGATCGCCCACTCACTCTGCTCAGCAGCAGGGGCATCCGAAACCGACTGCCGGGATGACAACAACGTATGTTTTAACCGGATTGTGCCTTTGATGCCTACGTTTTGGGAGTTTCTGCGACGTTTGGACTCCTCGCGTCCCCCGGTTAAAGAGGCGGGGGGTTCAGGCAAAATCTTTATAATTAGAAGTATTATGTTATAAATGTTTGTAAAACCAAGGTAAGCGTGATTACCTCCCAGCAATGGCAGCAACGGGTTGGCTCTCAAAGGGACTGGGTTTGGCGCGGTTGGCAAACTCGTTACACGTACATCCGCCCTTCTGAGCCGAGCCAGAAAACGACACCGCTGATACTGCTACATGGGTTTGGCGCTTCAATTGGGCATTGGCGACACAATTTAGCCGTACTCGGCGAACATCACACTGTTTACGCGCTGGATCTACTGGGTTTTGGCGCTTCCGAGAAAGCCCCAGCTAGCTACAAGGTAGACCTCTGGGTGGAGCAGGTCTACGATTTCTGGCGCACGTTTATCCGTCAACCCGTGGTGTTGGTCGGTAATTCAATTGGATCGCTGGTTTGCCTCCTAGCCGCCGCAGTGCATCCAGAGATGGTGCAAGGCACGATCATGATGAGCCTGCCTGATCTGTCATTGGAGGAAGAGGCGACACCAAAGTTCTTGCGACCCGTTGTGGCGACAATCAAATCCCTAGTTGCCTCTCCACTCATAATCAAAACCGTGTTTAAGGTAGTGCGCAGACCGTCTGTAGTTCGTCGCTGGGCTGCGATCGCCTACGCTAACCCAAATGCGGTCACTGATGAACTGGTAGACATTTTAGTTGGCCCTACTCAAGACCGGGGAGCGGCTCAAGCCTTTAGTGCCCTTTTCAAAGGTAGTGTCAAGCCTGAATTTGGCCCTAGGGTCAAGGAAGTGCTGCCAACACTAAAGATCCCCATGCTGCTGATTTGGGGGCAACAAGACCGGATGGTTCCCCCAGGATTAGCCCCTCAGTTTACTAAGTACAACTCCAATCTGCAGCTCCTAATGCTTGAAAATGCCGGACACTGTCCCCACGATGAATGCCCGGAGCAAGTGAACCAGGCAATTTTGGACTGGATTAACCAATTAACGGGTTTGTTTGCCTGAGCAGCGCTCAAACCATTCCTGGTAGGTTTTCTGACGTTCTGCATCTTCAACAACGATTTCCACTCGCACCTTCTGACACCCGTGACGGCGCTCTAGAGCGATCGCATTTAAAAGTAAACTGGCTATTTTAGGCGAGTTGAATTCGCCCCTCACAGTCAGATGACTATCTAAGCTGGTAAGTTCAGGGTCTGGAGTGGCAGTTTGAGTCAGTTCAATTCCAGTTATTTCCCCTTGCCCTAAATCAATTTCTGCGAGTTGTTTGCGTTCTGGACTTACTTGTTCAACAATCAGTTTCTCGCGCCGGACTGGAACTTGTACCATCCGGGTTTCGATTTCTTTGCGGACGATCACCTCACCAACTTTACGCTTGCTACGGTCAATGACCAATCGTTCTCCTAGCAAACGAATGAGTTCATCTTCCAACACTTCTGTAGTGGAAGCAGATTCTACCAAACTCTCAAGAGCTGCTTCCTTTTGGTTATCATTTGATTCAGATGGCGTTAGCATAACAAAATATTTTTTGGGTATCTGCTGCTTCGGGGGGGCAGGCGTTACTGGTAGGAAATGTATTAGTCGCGTAAAAGTACAGGCAGAGCCTAAGAGTTGCCCCGCCTGTACATTTTTAAGCACTTAGCTCAGTCAACTGGTTTAACGCACTCCCTAAAGACTATGGCTTAAATACGGTCTTTGGGCAACTGAACAGGGCTATCCACAACTGGGGTTCCGTCAGTTTTAACATCCAATTGTTCTTTACGAAGCGTTTCTTGTCCTTGAACTGTTTCCTGTTCCACCACTTTATTGACTCTGACTTCTTCACGTACAAAGGCTTCTTTGTGAATGTCAGCAGTCTCTTCGTAGATTTCAATGTGTGCTGCTTCTCCTCCCGAGAAGTCAACAGTGCCAGGAGCAACTGCCCTTCCAGCATCTGGTGGAGTAACTCGCTCAATCACAACTCGCTCTTTTTCGATCGGCACTGAAACCCTTGCAGTTTCAGTTTCAACATGCTTGCCAATCGCTACTTCCCCTGTTTTGACGCGTGTTTTGTTGGCGATCAGTCGTTCTTCGTACAGTTTCAGGGTTTGATGATCCTGATCATTCAACCCGTACAGAGACGGCTCTTGATTGTAGGTGTAGGCATCTCGGTTATAAGTCGCAGCGCTTGGAGTAGTTGTTGGGGTAGCCGCTGGATGATAAGGTGCAGCATCAGGTGCTGATGGCTGATCATAAGCAGTATAGTTAGGCGGCTGAGCTGCCATAGCGCCTGACATACCAGCGGTATAGGCTGCATCCAGAGCTGCTGATGCTTCTAGGGGTGCTGCAGTATTCACAGGTGCTGATGCTTGGAACGATGGGTTAACCCCAGTGGTAGTACCCGGAGCGCGATATACCCCCCTCACCTGCTCTTCATAGTCGTAATCGAGTTTGTCGAGACTGCTGAACTCAGGTAAATTGTCTGCTTGCTCTCTAGTCATACCGACAGCATAGACGCGGTCACTGTTATGGTCAACACGAGAACGACCAACAGGTAGCAATACTTTCTTGCCAAAAATCCAGAAGCCTAAGTCGACGACAAAATACCGAAAATGACCTTGATCATCTACTAGGACTTCGCCTACTGTACCAATCTTTTGCTCTCCTTCTGCATACACCCCCATCCCCTTAATGTCACTGCCATTAAAGCTTTCACGGTAGTTTGGGTCAAAGTCTTCTAGTTTTAAAAGAGGCATACTATTTTTCTCCTAGTTTTACCTATTTCCTACTGGTTAGGATATGATGTTACTTCTGTTTCTTCATCTTCCTAGAGACGGACTTAACTCATTTTTACTCCAGTCTTTTTAGCGCCGATCAAATTTTCTATCTACAACTCGACGACCATTAGTATCAATATCTAACTCTTCGCGACGAAGCGTTTCTTCGGCTTCAACCGTATCCCGCTCTACTTCTTTCCTAATTTTGACTTCCTCACGTACAAAGGCTTCCTTGTGAATGTCAGCCGTCTCTTCGTACAGTTTCATGCGTGCTAATTCTCTTTCCGAGAAGTCAATGTTGCGAGGAGAGACTATCCTTCCAGCGTCCGCTGGGGTAGTGCGCTCAATCACCACTCGCTCTTTTTCGACAGGAAGCGAAACCCGTGCCGTTTCAGTTTCAACGTGCTTGCCAACCACTACCTCCCCTGTTTGGCGACGTTTTTTGTTGGCGACTAGCCGTTCTTCGTAAAGTTTGAGGGTTTGATGATCGCGAGGATTCAAGTCGTACACGGACGGATCTTGCTGGTAGTTATAGGTATCGTGGTCATAGCTAGCCTCAGCCGCATAGTTTGGATCTAGGGGTGCTGATGTCTCCAGGGGTGACACATAGTCAGTTGCAGATCTAACCGGAGCCCCAGCCGCCGCAGTGCGATAAACCTCTCTCACGCGCTCTTCATATTTGCGATTAATCCTAGCGCTGTCGTTGTACTCAGGTAACTCTTCTACTTGCTTTTTGTTGACAATACCTGTGGCATATATCCGCCGCGCGCGATCATCGATTTGACAATAACCGACTGGTAGCAAGACTTTTTTACCAAAAATCCAAAAGCCGGTGTCAATGACAAAATACCGTAAACGGCCTGACTCATCAACTAAAGCATCGTCAATGGTGCCAATCTTCTCACCTGTTCTCCCGGCATAGACATCAAGACCCTTGATGTCATCGCCATCAAAAAGTTCTTCCCGGTAGTTTGGATCAAACTCCTCAAGTTTGTAAACAGCCATGCTCTCGTTCCCCCCAATTGTTTACATCGCCGATGGTTTTTAACGGAAATACCCAAATATACAGGCAGAGCAACAAAATTCGCCCTGCCTGCCAGGTCAATTAACTACATCAACCACTTATTATCAAGCTATTTAAACGCGGTCAGTTGGGAGCTGACCCGGTTCATTTACAACTGGTTGCCCCTGAGTGTTAACATCTAATTCTTCTCGACGAATCGTTTCTTGGGCCTCAACGGTATCGCGATCTACAACTTTCCTGACTGTGACTTCCTCGCGCACAAAGGCTTCTTTATGAATGTCAGGTGTCTCTTCGTACACTTCTATACGTGCCACTTCCCCTTCGTGAAAGTCAATCTCCCCAGGAGGAAGTGCAGTGCCAGCGTTGGCTGGAGTCACTCGCTCAATCACCACTCGCTCTTTTTCAATCGGCACTGAAACCCGTGCTGTCTCAGTTTCAACGTGCTTGCCAATTGCTACTTCGCCTGTCTTGACGCGTGTTTTGCTCGCGATCAGCCGTTCTTCGTACAGTTTGAACGTTTGATGATTCTGCTCATTCAAATCGTACAGGGATGCGTCTTGCTGGTAGTTGTAGGTATCGGGGTTGTAAGTGCCAGTGCTAGCCTGAGCAAAGCCTGTTGTAGCAGCCAGAGGGCGATAAACTCCCCGCACCCTCTCTTCATAATCGTAGTCAACCGTCATCCGGTCGTTGTACTCAGGTAAACCTTCCACTTGCACTTTGCTCAGACCGTCAACGTAGACGCGACGCGCATGATAATCTATCCGGGAAAGGCCAATGGGTAGCAATATTTTCTTAGCAGAATTCCCAATGCCTGTGTCAACGACCAAATACCGGAAACGACCTTCTGGATCAACTAGAGCATCGGCAACTGCGCCAATCTTATCACCACCTTCGGTATAGACATCCAGAGCCTTGATGTCCTCGCCACCAAACGTTTCCTGGTAGTTTGGATCAAAGTCTGCAAGTTTGTAAAGAGGCATACAAAATTCACCATTACGTTTATATCCGTCTATAGCTAGATTAAAAATATATCGGCTCGGCTTCATCTCCCTGGCGACTGAATTAATTCAGGTTGAAAGCTCAAACAGGGTAGAGATTTAGGTGAGCATTTTGCCAACCTTGGAAGAAGAAAGCTAGGCAGATGTCTAATCAATTTTGGTTAAAACTGGTGCAGCAGCAACGGGCGATCGCAGTCATCCGCGCCCCCAAAATAGAACAAGGCCGTAAAATGGCTTTGGCTGTGGCATCTGGGGGGATGCAGCTGATTGAAATTACGTGGAACGAAGGCAGCGCTGAGTTAATTAGTCAGCTGCGGTCGGAATTACCGGCGTGTACTATTGGCACTGGTACGGTGTTAAACCTAGACCACCTAGGAGAAGCGATCGCGGCTGGGGCGCAATTCCTCTTCACCCCCCACGTTGACTCAGAAATTATTCAAGCGGCAGTTCACAAGGGTGTGCCAATCATACCAGGGGCGCTCTCACCCAGCGAAATTGTCACCGCATGGTCAAAAGGAGCCAGTTGTGTCAAGGTGTTTCCAGTCCAAGCGCTGGGAGGGGCTAGCTACATCAAAAGTCTACAAGGGCCGCTGGGTCATATCCCGCTGATTCCAACTGGCGGTGTTACCATAGATAATGCGAAGGAATTTTTGCTGTCTGGGGCGATCGCAGTCGGTCTTTCAGGTCAGTTATTTCCTCAACAGCTAGTGGTAGCTGGAAATTGGGAAGCGATCGCACAACGGGCAAAAAACCTGATGCAACAGCTGGGAACCAACTAGTGATTAGGTTGCGCACCAAGGAACCTAGTGAGTGTTCTGTTTGTATTCACCGGCAGAGCGGTACTTGAGCGCACCACCGCCGTACTATACAGTTTGCTGCCGATGGGGAGGTCTGGCGCTGCGCTGGCTCTGACCTGCACACGGCGCTGCTCACCCTGAGCTAGCCGTCCAATAGTTAACACAACGTCTTGACCAGATTTAGTCATAAAAGGACTAAGGTTGTCGGCAAAAGTGATCCCATTCGGCAGGGTGACCACAACCTGGGTGCCGTTCAAGGCATAGGGCGAGTTGTTAGTGACGCTCACTTCGTAATACATCCGGTCGTTAGCGATCGCGGCAGGCTTGGCGAACAGCTTCGCTACTAGCTTATCGGTGATGTCTGGTTTGGTTACAGTGAACTTGTCCAATAAAGCGGGCTTGCCAAGTGCCAGCTGAGTGACAACCAAGCCCGTGGCTGGGTCGATGAGCGTCTTGGGAATGGGGTCATTGAGCCGGTTGCCGTCCACGTCTGTGCCGTAGGGATAGGGATTGTCTGGTGTGGCAGAAGACGTAGACTGAAGTGGCTCGGAGATCTGGTAGTGGGTGAGGCTGTTTTTGTATACGACTACATCGGCGAAGGAGAAGACTTTCGCTTTGAAGCGGGCAGTAATCTTGGCACCAACTCCAGCCTTGGGGAAGAAGGATGACATCTGCACGTTGGTCAGGTTATTATCCAGCCAAGAGGCGGGGCCAATCGGGAAGGTTAGATCCGGTCTAAATTTGTATGTGCCGGATGCTGAGTCATCTTGATCCGCGTTGGAGCCTAGACCGCGCGGTTGTGGCAGGTTGTTGTCGAAGTCGCGATCGCCCCCTGCTCCCTCTACCAGGTAAATCACGCCATCAGGAACTGTTTGGTTCATGCCATCGAAGGTCGTGTCAACAGCCACGGCAGGGTCCCCCACTGTCGTCGGCACCTCGGCAACGCGGGGTAGGGCGCGCAGCGGGAGCGTGCGCTGATAGTTGTGTTCATGGCCGTTGTAGACCAGATTAGCACCGTGATCTTCTAGGAATTTGGCGATGCGGCGCATCTGGTTATTGCGCACTGTGGCGTTACCAGATGAGAATGGGGGCTGGTGGAACACCACGATCTTCCAGGTCTGGTTACTGGCATCCAGGTCGCCCACGAGCCAATCTCGCAGGATAGAAGGATAGTCGGGAAACTTGGACTGCGGGTCTTGGTAGACCGGGCTGCTGCTGACAAGGGCATTGAACAGATGGGGGTTCGCGTCTAGAAAGACGAAGTGGGCGTTGCCGTAATCGAACGAGTAGTTGCCCATGTAGTCTATCTGGCGCTTCAGCCCCAAGCCAGTGTCCACAGTGGTGCTGGCGCGGAAGGCTTCAATTGCCGCAGGCGAGTTGTAGTTCGTTTTTTTGTAACGGAAAAAGAAGCCATTGGCGGTGCTGGTGTCACCGTTAAAAATGTACTGGGGATCAACACCTTTGGGACCATTGAGTGGGAAGTAGTAATTGTTGAAGTACTCAAGAGCGTCTCCACCGTCCACGTTACCGCTGAAGCGACCTGCAGAGTCATCGCCAAGTAGATTTGCATAATCACCATTACCGCCAAAATCGTGGTTACCCGCAACAATGTAGTTAGGAATGCTGCGCACGAAAGGGGCACCTGTCTGGTTTGAGTCAATGTCACTGTTCCAGACTGGCATCCAGTAATCGCGGTAGTTACCTTCGGACCCTTTGTTGTAGACGTTATCTCCAGTATTTAGAGCTAGGTCTGGTTTTGGGAAACGACTTGTGCCAGGAAACGAGAGATTTTGGACATTGTACATCTCATGGACGATGCGGGCCTCGTAGTTCGCTAGGTACGGTTTATGAGACGGATCGGGTGGAAAGAAGCCTTCATCGCCCATGACCTCGAACGAGAAAGGTGCGTTGCGCCTGCGGGTGTGGAACGAGGCTTTGAATCCATCTGTAGGCAATCCCGGCCCAGTGACGCGGTAAGAGTACTTGGTGTTGTAGTCCAGGTTATTCAGCAATGCAGAGTAGTTGACGTGGGCACCAGGAGCGGTTGGAGGAATGGGTAGGGCAGGGTCTGCCGCCAGGTAGTTATCTACCACACGCCCTGTGGGGACAACGGTTGTGCGATCCAGTTTGTCCTTGCCGAACTGTACGCTATAAGCGACTGAGTGGGGCAACTGTTCGTTAGTTTGCCAGGCAATTACCATCTGATCCTTGAGGCCGAACCTACTGGCGTCGCCAGGCTCAATGTATGGCTTGTAAAGAATTACCACTTTGGGGGGCTGGGATGCCTTGTCTCCACGAGCCAAAAGAGCATCGCCAAATAAGGCAAAGGCAACAAATAATGCGGTAACAAGTAAGGCAACGGCAACTTGCTTTCTAGACATCTGCATCGAGTTCGGCAGCGATCGCGAGTAATCGTTAACTCATGAATCGTGGCATATTTTACCTTGACTCCATGATGGTGTCTGTATTTATGGTAACATAATTTCCGGATAAGGTTGAGATTGTATGTTTTGATAGGCTAAGTCTAAACAATAGACAGCCGGTTAGGAGAGAGAAAGTGTTAGCGAGCAAATACAGACTGAGTTCAGTGCTAAAGGCATGCGCGATCGCACTAATTATTTTCCTGATTACATCCTGTGCCGCTCCAGTACTTGCACAAGATCGGATTTTTCTTGACTTGTCCCTGGACTTTCTAGGAGAGTACCAGCTGCCCAAAATGAATTTGGATACACCAGTCGGGGGATTATCGGCGATTACGTATGACAGGCAGCGCGATCGCTTCTACGCCCTCTCGGATGATCAAAGCCTTTTTGCCCCAGCCCGGTTCTACACCCTTAAGATCACCCGAAATTCCACCGATTCTGAAAAAATAGGCATCCAGAAAATAGACATAGAATCCGTCACCTTTCTCACTGACAAAGACGGCAAAACCTATCCCAAAGGGAGTATTGACCCCGAAGGCATCGTCCTATCTCCCCAACAAAGTGTATTTATCTCCACCTCTGGCAGCGCCAGTGACCGACTCGCTCCCTCTGTGCAAGAATTTGACTTAAAAACCGGACAACTGCGTACTAGCCTACCCATACCAGAGCGCTATCTTCCCAACCCTGGTGATGAGAAGGAACTACCTAGAGGCGTCCAAGATCAGCTAGGGTTTGCATCCTTAACCCTCAATCCTACCGGCTCATCAGCAGGTAGTGGAGAACCTATAAATTTGTTTACCGCAACTGAATCCACTCTCTTGCAGGATCTCGATCCACCCAGTTCTGAAAAGGGAAGCAAATCTCGTCTTTTGCAATATTTAATCGGTTATGGGCCACCTGTCCTGATTTCCGAGTATCTCTATTTACTAGACTCGACTCCTAGTGGGGCGAGTTCAAATGGCTTGGTAGAATTATTATCTGTGGATCAGGGCGGTCACTTCCTAAGTTTAGAGCGTGACAAAGGTTCATCGGGAAACCTTGTACGAATTTTTCAAATGACTACCGGCGGGGCAACTGATACCTCGAGAATTGACAGCCTCAAGGGTCCACTCAACGCCATACAACCAGTCAAGAAAAAGTTGCTTTTGGACTTGAACGAACTGGGCATTCCCCTAGACAATCTGCAAGGAATGACTCTTGGTCCCCGCTTGAGTGATGGCACACAAAGCTTACTTCTGGTTAGCGACGATAATTTCACGCAAGAGCAAGTAACGCAGTTTCTTTTATTTCGTCTCAATAGGTCTAAACCTAGAGTGTTAGGTAGATATTAACTACTCGAGGGTTCACATCGGTTGCACGCCAGTATGATGGAGTTGCCCCCAGCCATGGCCAAGATATGCCTAAAATAGGGAAATTGAGTTAAACCCCCCATTTAAAGCGATTCGCTCGCCTTATGAAAGAACCAGAAGAATGCTCTGATATGCAGGAAATTCGTGCGGAAATTGATTATATAGATCGTCAAATTGTTGCCGCTATTGGTCAACGATTTAAATACGTTAAAGCTGCATCCAAGTTTAAGACTAGCGAAAACAGTGTAAAAGCACCAGAAAGGCTGAAATCCATGTTGCGACAGCGGCGACTCTGGGCTGAAGAAGAAGGCTTGAATCCGGCTGTGGTTGAAAATTTATATCAAGATTTAGTTGATTATTTCATTGCTGAAGAACTGAAACATTGGCAGTCCAAAGGCTAGGGGTATGCACTTTAATTAATTATACTCTCAAGTATTTGCTGAGAAACTCAACTTGATTTTCCATGTTTTCAGCGGTTCTATTCGCGATCAACTCCAGTACTGCTCGAACTTGTTCACCCACCGAGTAATCTTGGGAGAGTAGGGCAATCCCTGAGTGAGCTTGCCCATTTGTAACGAATTCAGCATGGAGTTGGCAGAAATCGCCGATGTTGTGGCTGTAAAGCACTCGTCGCTGTGTCGTTGCCAAACGTAGTTGTTCAATGTCAATCAGTCCTTCGGTTTGGGTCTCTTTCACTGTGATCACATCAACTTGGCGGGCACGTAGCGCTCTCAGTAGAGCTTGATCCTGAGAATCTTCATCAATGTAAAGCCGAATGATACTCATTCCATTGACATTGAAGCAGGTTGATGAATCGTTTCGAGGCGTTTAGCTTCCGCAGTTTGCCGGGCAATATCAGCTTCAACTTCAGCCGTATTCGCGTGGTAATATGTCAGAGCAGCATAGACTTCGGCAAGGGTGAGGTGCCCAATGCGATCGCCAATCTCTTCTGGGGTAAGTCCACGTTTGTACCAAGAAACAATTCGCCGCACCGTGACCCCTTTACCTAAAATGTGAGGAGAACTGCCGTGGAGTCCTGGAGTGCGAGTAATGAGTGTTCCAATATCAATCGTGGTCGCTGCCATTTGTACTGCCTCCGCAAGTTAATTTTTGCACCGCATTCAAGTACTTTGGATTGGCGGGATTTGGGATTAATCGCTGATTCCGCCTGCATCACGTAGCGGCGTTGGGTTGCGATAATAACTTGATGATTGCCACAGGGTAGTCTGGATTAGCAGGATTTGGAATTAATCGCTGATTTTTACAGTCTGCCAGTAAATCTAGCAATTCTAATACAACTTGGCCAATTAACACCTCATCACCTACTACGAGTGCCTCAAGTGAAGCTTGCCGTCCTTCGCACTCAACTATGACAGATTCGGTGACTCCGATAGCTTCCTCAAGCCCATTTGCATATCTAGCAATTTGTTGACGCCGAATCCGCAAGCCTAACTCTTGTGTGATCTGATGTGGAATCACCAGAGTCAATGCACCAGTATCAACTAAAGCTTGGGCTTCACATTCACGTAAGAGGTGAGGTGCAAGCAACCCTCGGCTTACCAATGTTTCATCACCTGCATTGGTTAGTTTTACGTTGACCCGTATCGCTCCCATTTGTTTCGACTTCATGTCGAAGTCCTCCAGGTTTTTGAGGCTTGACAAATTAGACAATAATTTATGCAATTTATTTTAACCTATTCGGCAGATTTTTGGGCTTTTATGTAATAACAAATTCACGCTTTTAAAATATGACTACACAAGTAGACAATTTGACAACACTGGAAATCCCTCCGATAGTGATGCATTTAAAACCAGTAGTCGAGTGTATCCGTTCAGAGGGGGTCAGGAAGCCAGTATTATTTGGTGTTGAGAATT
>CAXUIG010000016.1:0-44682 GCA_964250845.1 uncultured bacterium
TTTATACTCGTATAGCAAGCTTTGCGCTCGCTCGCCTTTAGTCTAAACTCCAGTATCTAGGCGATCGCCCCAGTGCTGAGTACTACCATAAACTAATCGAAGCCATTATTGGCTTAACTTACAGCGATAATGATGTGGCGATCGAGGAAGCAAAACTCTTGACTAAACTAGGGTCATTGAACCCAGCCAATGAATCACCCCAATCCGGCTATAGTTCTGTTCTTAAAGAAATTCAAGAGATATACCGTAGTTGGGTTGACCGTCAGAGCTAGCCAAGAGCTGCTACTAGACAATAACGCTTAAGACTTCGGCTCACCAAGACCCGGAGTTTCTTCTTTCTTGACTTCAGGCACAACGTCAGGACGTTCTTTGTTTTCCCAACCAACGGGACGCTTGGAGTTGTACCAAGCAATTGAACCAATCGTCGTCGCTGCAATAAAACCAAGCACATACACTAAAGTGGCAGATAGGGGAAAATGCGGCTGGTTAGCTGCTTCCGCTGCTGCCTGCATGAATAGAGTCATAGTTATATCTTCCTTTATTAGGGCAACACTACTTTATAAGACCCTATAAAAACCATAGTACTTCCTGCATCCCTCCCAAGTTTGATCCCCGTTATTATTGGTTTCTCCGTTTTAGTTCAGCTAGTGGGTAAGCTGTTACACCGGTGCTCCCGATCAGCACTTGGGCACCGACCATCTAGAGGCTGACTAAAGATGCCGCTTCGTGGGGGCGCGGTCACGATGGTCGTGTACTAAGGAACGGGGGTGGCGATAAAGGCATGCGCTTGGCCATTAATAGTGCCTGCACCCACGATCTGACCGCGATCGTTGATCGCTATTGCTTGCTGAAAATCCCAGCCAGAGGTGTGGGGGATCTCGTTGAGGTCTTGTAGCTGACCATTGCTGTATAGGAAGGCGTGAGAGAGCGTCTGGAAAATTCCACCCGTTTTGTTAATCGTGAGTGTTGAACCACCGACGACTTCGCCTTTATCGTTAATGTCATTAGCAAAGCTGGCGTCAAAGCCAGCTAGCGTACCAAGGTCTTGCATCCCGTTGGTGCTGTCCCAGAGAAAGGCATGGGTCTTTCCGTAGGGAGAGATGGTGGAAGAGCCAACTACCTGGGCTTTGTTGTTGATGCTGCTGGCTCTACTTTCTACGCCTACTGTGCCACCGTCGAGGGTGCCGAGGTCTTGTAGTGAGCCGCCGCTATAGAGGAAGGCATGGCTGAATCCGTTAGGATCAGAACCGTAAAGGGTTTGGGAAAAGCCGACCACCTGGCCTTTGCGGTTGATGCTAGTGGCAAGGCTACTATTGCCGCCGAGGGTGCCAAGGTCTTGTAGCGAACCACCACTATAGAGGAAGGCATGAGGATTTGTCCCAAGACCGTGTTGCCCTTGGCCAACTACTTGGCCCGACTTATTGATGCCGAAGGCAGCGCCGTTGAAGAATCCGCCGTCGGGGAACGAGCCGAGGTCGTTGATCCCATTGCTGTCCCAGAGGACGGCACGAGAGTCATAGTTGTTAGGTTGGGCATACGCTCGGCCGACCACTTGGCCTTTGTTGTTGAGGCTGTAGGCCAAGCTGGTGTCGCCGTTAGGGATCGTGCCGAGGTCTTGTAGCTGACCGTCGCTGTAGAGGAAGGCATAAGAAAAACTACCCTTGTTGTAATCACCAACTACCTCGCCTTTGTTGTTGATGTCATCAGCCCTGACCCCGCTGCCAAGGTCAGTAATGGAATAAAAAGATGCCGCCCCTAAGGCGGGCCGGGATGTGAAGAGTCCTAGCACAGTAAGAGCAGTCAGCGCGAAGAGCGCGAAGCTAGTCTTAAAACTTCTTATAGTTCTCATTTGATCTCCTTTTTACTAAACTCATTACTATCAAGAAGAGACTGCCCCTGTGGAGCCACCTATTTTAGGTAACAGTAGCCAGTACAATGACAGAGTGCGTTTCTCCCCAATCAGGCTAAAAATCAGGATATTGATTCGCCTCTAGTGGGTTCTATCGATTGTAATTTTGAGAACTTGTGTTTTGGGAAAGTAGCAATTAGCTATCGCCGGGTGGTGATAAAGATACCATCTTTAGTGCAACATGGGGAACCCAAGCCAGCGCGGAAGACGATTTGATTGTTACTCAGGCCTTTAGGGGAAAAATTAATAAATGACACAGTTTTACCATCTAAAGAATCATTCAGGGCGATGACTTTTGATAGTGAGCCGGTGATGTTGGTGTAGATGCCTTCCTGTCCACCTGAGCCAAAACCTTGAAACGCTACATTCTTACCATTAAAGGAAACAGAACCGAATTGAGTAAATTTCCCCTTCCCGCCCGGAATAGGTGTGTTGGTGTCTGCCACCACTTTCAGTGAACCATTGATGTAAATGTAGATGCCTTGTGGCGACCCGAATGGTCCTGCGCCTGAGCCCCCGCCCACAAAAGCCATATTTTGGCCATCGAGCGAAGGTATTCTGAACCGATAAAATTTCCCCGTCCCGCCGGGTATGGGGGTGTTCCTGTCGGCCACCACTTTAAGCGAACCCCTGATGTTAGTGTAAATGCCTTCCTGTCCGCCTGAGCCAGAGCCGTTGAAATCATAGCCGATAAACGCAACATTCCCGTCATTGAGTGAAGGAATACTGAATCGAGTGAATTTACCTGTTGTATGCGGAACATGTGTTCCCGGAACACGAGTGTTAGTGTCAGCAACTACGTTAAGCACACTACCAATTTTGGTGTAGATGCCGCTCACCCCAGAGCTAGATTTTCCTCCCCTACCGTCAAACGCTACATTCCTGCCGTAGATTGAAGGACCACCAAAAGCTGTGAAAATTCTCCCTCCCCCGTTGGGAATAGGGGTGTTAGTGTCGGCCACAACGTTTAGTAAACCACCAATGTTCGTATAGATGCCACTCTGCTTAAAAGAGGAGCCAAAACCACGAAATGCTACATTATTGTGGTCGATAGCAGGAGAATCGGGAAGAAAGGTGAACTTTCCCTTACCGCCAGGTATGGAAGTGTTGGTGTCTGCTACCAGGTACAGCGAGCCTCTGATGTTAGTGTAAATCCCCTGCACTTGCTTGCCGTTAGCACTGAACCCTACATTTTTGTCATCAATTGATGGAGATTTGAAGCTCTTAAAGTTTCCCTTACGGCCTGGAATAGAGGTATTGTTGTCGGCAATCTTAGTAAAGGTGAAGCTGTCAGCTTTTTTTATCGAACATGAGCTGAACAACAGACCTATCACCGCTGTCTGAACAGTCAGCAGGCGTAACCCAATTCTGCTTTTTTTCTTCAAGCAGGCTTTACTGAGGGCTAAGCTTGAGTGCATTTTTATCTATTTAACCGTACCAAGTATATCATATTTATACAACCTCAGTGTAAACTCGCGCCATAATTGCTTCTGCGCAAGACTTCCTCTACCACCTGCTCAGCCTCATAGTAAACTCTCGCAATAATTGCTTGTGCGCAAGACTTCCAGTCTCCCTGGCAAAAAGCGATTGCTACAAGAGCATGAGGTGCTTGCCACTCCTGTGGTCGATTTCAGTGGAAATTGATGATGCCTTCCCGAGTTTTTCACTTTTCGAGAATAACATCATCTTTAGATTTGATAAATCAGTTTTTGAAGGAGCAAAAACTCTGAACAAAATTGCCAACAATTATCTCTGGAGGATCTCGCCTGCCCCTCTCGAACTGTCGCAAATTGCTACCGCTGAATTTATCCAGGGTAAAAGATAAAAGTGTAGCACTCTTTTTCGAAGCCCCACTTAAACCGGGGTAAATTGTCAAAATGCATGAAAATACGCGAATTCTAATCACCTGTTTTGCAAGCGAAAGTTTGTAACGAAGCTCAGGTTTTTTCATGTCATATCAGGTCGGTATCTTAGCTCCTCACATTCAAAAAGCTCTATCTAGAGCCATACTGGAGATTGACAAATTTAGCAATAAATAGGTACTTGACTTAAGGAAATAAAGAGCAGATAAAATTTAAGCTGCGGCTTACGGCACCTTTATCAAAGTCTTAAAAAGTTATGAGTTTTATTTGATTTAATCAATAGTTTATGAACAGAAATGTAACTAGATTGGAAAGATTAAAATTTTCAGATATTTTCACAATGAATAGCACCTATTGGCAACAGCATTTGTGTGATATTAGGATAGTAACGAGGCGCTTAAACTACTTTTTATGCTCATTAGTAGCCGCGTTGATAGTAATAATGTTGCCAGGTAATTACGGCCTTAGTCAAACAAGCAGCATTACGGCTGACAAATTGTTTCCGGCTGATTCAGGAATGATTAATGTCAAGCAGGATTATGGTGCCAAAGGAGATGGCATCAGCGATGACACTCAGGCGATTCTTCAGGCAATTCGTGCAAATGTCGGCAACAGCAAGACCATCTATTTTCCTAGTGGTACCTACCTCGTTAGCGATAGGTTAGAGTGGCGCTCTTCTAATGGAACGTGGGCTGGTTTCCTCGCCTTCCAAGGACAAAACCAGTCGAACACGATGATCAAACTCCGCGATGCTGCTCCTGGGTATACTGATGCTGCAAATCCCAAGGCTGTGATTTACACGGCTTCTAATAATCCCTTTGATGATACAGGGGCGGGGCTCGAGGCATATAGCAATCATATCCAGGATCTCACCATTAATACGGGGAGCGGCAACCCTGGTGCAATCGGCATTGACTATATGGCGACCAACGACGATATAATCAACAACGTGACGATCCGCTCGAATGATGGTTTAGGCAAGATTGGTCTAGGATTTATCAGAAGAAATCCAGGACCGTGCTTAATTAAAAATGTGACGATCACCGGCTTCGACTATGGGATCGAGAGCAATCAAACCTGGACTGGGAGTATGACGTTTGAACACATTAACTTGCAGAACCAGAAAGTAGCTGGAATTCTTAATGGAGGGTCGCCGCTGGCGATCCGGGGGCTGACAAGCACCAACAGCGTACCCGCTATCAACAGCACGTACTGGCTGGCATTGACCACATTGCTGGATGCCAATCTGAGCGGAGGGGACAAGTCGGTGAGCGCGATCCAAAACCTCGATAACGGCAAGCTCTACGCTCGCAATCTCACGACCAGTGGCTATCAATCCGCGCTCCAGAACAACTCCACCATGGTAGCTGGGGCTTCATACACTGAATATGCCTATCCCAGATTTGACTCGCTGTTTCCCTCACCTCAGCGGTCGTTAAACTTGCCAGTTGAAGAAACGCCAACCTACCACGACAATGACTTTAATAACTGGGCTAACGTCGTCAACTATGGTGCCGTACCCACTCACGATCCCAGTTACGATCATGACGACTCGGATGCAATTCAGAAAGCCATCGATTCCGGCAAGTCAACAATCTACTTTCCGAAAGGTTCGTATCGCACCACTAAACCAATAATAATCCGCAGTAACGTCAAAAAAATAGTCGGGATGGAGTCGGAAATAGAATTATTGAATGGTCACGTCTTCACCGACCCGGCGAATCCAAAGCCGGTTTTTAGTGTGCAGAACACGAACAGTGACACTGTGATCATCGAAGGGCTGCGACTACTTCCGGGTGGAGCAGACGTTGCCAACGCAATGGTCTGGATTTCTCATGAATCTGCCAAGAAGCTAGTGCTACAAAACCTCTACCTGGCCGGAACCTTCAAGTACGCCTACACCAACACATCAGGGGTCGGCCCCTTATATGTCGAGAATGTCGCGGTGATTGGCGATCGGACAATGGTAACAACTTCCGCTTGGAATTTTGGGTATCCACAAACTGTTTGGGCGCGGCAAATGGACACAGAGTATCGCACTCCCGCGTTATTTAATAACGGCGGTAAGCTTTGGATTCTGGGGCTCAAAGGCGAAGGCGTCTCGACCAACGTCCACACCACAGGCTCAGGACAGACGGAGGTACTAGGCGGCGTGGTCTGGGGGGGCGGACAGAATAACCCCGCCTTCATCAGCAACGAATCGCAATTCTCGGCTAGTATTCTGTTCGGAGCCGAGAGTGATGCTATGGCATATTCTCAGTTGGTCATGGAAACGCGCAATGGGGTCACCAAGTCGTTGATGAAAGCTGATGCCATCAGTCTTGCCCCTGCTAATGGTTCGGTATTGCCATTGTATGTCGGATTTGATGGAAATTGAACTTATGCATAAAAGCATAAAAGCCTTGCCCCAAAGGGGCTTGACGGTGTACAGCTATTTTCGCAACTGGCGCTTTCGATGGGACAAGGTGTGGTCATAAGTGGTTGGTAGGGGTTAGTAGGTTCGTGCTTTTACAAACCCACTTATGACTCACCGCTTATTGGTGCGCGTTTACGGCGTCAGCTTGGTCACAAAAGCGTTGCCAAAGGTGCTGCCTGAACCAGGCTGGAAGGGATTCTGGGTCGGGAATCCGCCAGTGGTAACACCTGTAACGTAGGCATTGCTCGCTCTGTCCACGGCGATTCCCGTACCATAATCCCCGCGCCGACCCAGGCCACCAAGGTAGGTGGAGTAGACAAGAGCGGAGCCCGTGGCATCCAGGCTAGTCACAAAGACCGTTGGCGCTCCGTAGCTAGTAGCCTGGAAGGGGTTCTCGGTCGGGAAGTCGGTCGAAGTGGTAATACCTGTAATGTAGGCTTTGCCCGCTTTATCCACAGCGATGCCATTGCCAGAGTCGCCGCTGCTACCGCCAAGGTAGGTGGAGTAGACGAGTGCGTTGCCCGTACTATCCAGCTTGGTTACAAAGGCGTCGTAATTGCCAGCCTCAGCAGCCTGAAAGGGATTCTGAGTTGGGAAGTGGGTTGAAATGGTAACACCCGTAACGTAGGCTTTGCCAGCTTGATCCACAGCAATGCCATAGCCACGGTCGTCGCTGCTATCACCGAGATAGGTGGAGTAGACGAGTGCGTCACCCGTTGCATTCAGCTTAGTCACAAAGGCGTCATTGCCGCCACCAATAGCAGTCTGTAAGGGATTCTGGGTCGGGAAGTTGGTCGAATTGGTATAACCTGTAACGTAGGCGTTGCCCTCTATGTCCACAGCAATGCCATTGCCATCGTCGACACTGTTACCATCGAGGTAGGTAGAGTAGACGAGAGCGGAGCCTGTGGCATCCAGCTTGGTCACAAAGGCAGCGCCGTGGCTGTTAGCAGCAGATTGGAAGGGGTTCTGGGTCGGGAAGTTGGTCGAACCGGTTAAACCCGTAACGTAGGCGTTGCCCTCTCTGTCCACGGCAATGCCTTGGCCCTGGTCGAGGCTGCTACCACCGAGATAGGTGGAGTAGACGAGTGCGTCACCCGTTGCATTCAGCTTAGTCACAAAGGCATCAGGGAAAAGATTGCCAAAGGGATTAGGGCTTAAAGTAGCCTGGAAGGGATTCTGGGTCGGGAAGTTGATCGCATTGGCCTCACCCGTAACGTAAGCATTGCCGTCTCTGTCCACGGCGATACCTGTACCCATGTCGCTCAAAGTGTAACTGCCATAGTAATTACTGCCACCGAGATTGGTAGAGTAGCTCAAGACTGGGTCAATAATTAGGGGTTGGCTGCGGTCATAGGCGGCTACCTGAAAACCGACTTGGTTCTTTCCCTTGAGAACATAATGGCTGGCTATGGCCTTCCTTAAACCATTCACCTGCTGATAAGCTAGCGGCTGGTGCAATTTAACTGACCCAGCTGCGGTATGCAGTACCAGCTCCTGCTGGTCATTCACTTCCAGTTTTTCAACTCCCTGGAGAGCCAACTTAATGATGTTGAGGTCAGTCCCCGGTGCCATCACGAAGTCGTATTCCAACAGCCCTTGGTTGCCGTAATAGACCATATCCACCCCAGGATAAACTTGCTGGTATTGCACTTTCGCGTAGGTGGGAATGTTCCTGTGCCACAGATGAGGGTCATTGCCCAGGAAATAATTGACAATGCCTGGAAGCTGCTCCAGCCCAGTCACTTTTGGTTGTTGGTTGCTCTCAAGCAGTTGCATGTGCACCACGGTGGGACTGGTATTGGCAGTTGGTTGTGGTTTGAGAGCAGACCGATGGCTAATGTCTGACGACTTGTCTTGCGGTGTACTCAAAGCCAGTACGGCTTCGGTGGGTGTTAAGAACAAACTATAGCCACTACCTCTGGACAAAAACTTGACCGAGTCATGGGTTTGACCCAAGTTGGCCTCAAAACTCAAGGGCAGTTTAGCATAGGCAGCTTGGAGCTGTTGATTGCTGATGGCAGCGAGCCCGTTGGTATGTGGTAATAGGTTGGTTGCATTATCGGGACTGCTGACTGCTAAGGCAATGACTAAACCGAACACAGAGGCCAGCAGTATATTCACCCAGAATGGAATTTTCTTTCTCATTAGTTTAAGCGTAACCGTTCACGGGGGGGGTTACAAAAAAACCAGACATTAAGCTCTGGCCGTCAACTAGGTCATTCTAGGCGCTCTCGCGTGATCTTCAATACACGGCCAGAGCTTAATGTCCGGGAAAAATCTAGGGGGTACGTCATGCGCATGAACTTCAAAACCTTGCTAAGCAAAAGCTTTAGAACTTATGCACATATAAACAGCCTCCCTAAAATGTCTATTAGACAATTGGCAAACCAGTATAGCAGTTTTAACTACTCACAATTATCTAGGAAAAATTAAATCTAGGCTGGTTTTCGTACTGATTACATGTGATTTCATAGCGGGAACTTTTTTACCCCCCCCCTGAACGGTTACGTTTAAGCTCGGTTGGCAAAATTTATTGGATTCGCCTGGAATACCCCGTGCTAATAACGAGGGCGGCGATGGAAATCTAATAAAATATTACTCTTTATGGGAGAATATTGCTCCTTACTCACAGCTTTATCAGGGCTGGTTGAGAATGGTCTAACTAAAAAGCCCCATCAGCTCACCTAGGCTGGAATTCTGGAGGACTGCGACGGGTGCGTCAAGACCATCTATTCAAATATCGTATATTTCACCTGCTTACGGCGCGCTTTCTACCTTAATGGTCTAGTCGCTATCTGATATTTTCGCGCCTCGTGGGATGCTCCCTTGACTTGCTCTACTAAACCCATCTCGTCGATAATGCCTGCCACTATGCCAGAGTGGTCAATATTTTGTACTTTAGCATCTGCCATACTCGTGAAACGTTTGGAGGGTGGTAGGTTCGTCGCTGACGATTGACTCGAATGCGGTAGTGCCACTTCAACTCCTACTCGAAATAGCTCATCAGCAACTAGGCATAATTATTAGTGAAATTTCGCTTGTACATTCAGGTTTTTTAAGGAGCGCATAAATTCCTTTGCTGTACCATGGGATATCCACTGAGCTAAAAGATATTTGAATCTAAAACTGAGCTAAATTATCTGTGAAATTATGCCTGTATTCTTACTTATTGCCCTAGTAACTTCTTTTTAGAATCTGCCAAAAATCAGTAATATCCCGCTTAGGAATATAACAAAAACAGCGTTAGTCTTATCTTGTCTCTGGATGTGGTTATAAATAGCTAAGGATAACCTGTAGTTTCAAGTATTGAGCTATCTAAAGGCTATGCTTACATTTTAAAAACCACCTACCATTTTGTAGGGATGAATTGTAGTGATGAATAAAGTACCCGTCAGCTCCGACGTGAGGTTAAAGTTTGGCATGAATTGGTGGATAAGGAGGATACTAATGAGGCGCTTTCACTATTTCTTTTATTCGTTAGTAGCCGCGCTGATAGTAATAATGTTGCCAGGTAATTACGGCCTTAGTCAAACAAGCAGCATTACGGCTGACAAATTGTTTCCGACTGATTCAGGAATGATTAATGTCCAGACGGCTTACGGTGCGACAGGAGATGGCGTCACCGACGATACTCAAGCGATTCTGAATGCAATTCGTGATAATGTCGGCAAAACCAAGACCATCTATTTTCCAAGTGGCACCTACCTCGTGAGCGACAGGTTGGAGTG
The DNA here is from genome assembly GCA_964250845.1 of uncultured bacterium. Classification (GTDB taxonomy): domain Bacteria; phylum Cyanobacteriota; class Cyanobacteriia; order Cyanobacteriales; family Chroococcidiopsidaceae; genus CAXUIG01. Next base: position 9,919 of record CAXUIG010000016.1, read on the forward strand.
GCGCTCTTCTAATGGAACGTGGTCTGGTTTCCTTGCCTTCCAAGGACAAAACCAGTCGAACACGACCATCAAACTCCAGGATGCTGCCTCTGGCTTTACTGATGCCACAAATCCTAAGGCTGTGATTTACACGGCTTCTAATAATCCCTTTGATAATACAGGGGCAGGGGTCGAGGCCTATAGCAATCATATCCAGGATCTCACCATCAATACGGGGAGCGGCAACCCTGGTGCGATCGGCATCGACTATATGGCGACCAACGACGATATAATCAAAAACGTGGCGATCAGCTCGGGTGATGGTCAGGGCAATATTGGTCTTGGCTTTATCAGGCCTAATCCAGGACCGTGCATGATCAAGAATGTGACGATCATCGGCTTCGACTACGGGATTTTGAGCAATCAAACCTGGACTGGAAGTATGACGTTTGAGCACATCAACTTGCAGAACCAGCACGTAGCTGGCATTCAGAATGGAGGTTCGCCGCTGGCGATCCGGGGGCTGACGAGCACCAACACCGTACCCGCTATCAACAGCACGCACTGGCTGGCGTTGACCACCTTGATCGATGCCAACCTGAGCGGAGGTTCATCGTCGGTGAGCGCGATCGCCAACCCTGGTAACGGCAAGCTGTACGCCCACAATCTCACGACCAGTGGCTACCAATCCGCGATCAACAATCAACAAACCATGGTGCCTGGCACGTCATACGCGGAATATGCCTATCCCAGATTTGACTCGCTGTTTCCCTCGCCACAGCGGTCGTTGAACTTGCCGGTTCAAGAAACGCCAACCTACCACGACAACAACTTTAATAACTGGGCTAATGTTGTTTCCTACGGTGCTGTGCCCAACAATGACGTGAGCGACTCGGACGCAATTCAGCGCGCCATCGATTCCGGCAAGTCAACAATCTACTTTCCGGCAGGTTCCTATCGCACCACTAAACCAATAATAATCCGCAATAACGTCCAAAAAATAGTCGGGTTCGAGTCCGAAATCGAATTATTGAATGGTCACGTCTTCACAGATCCGGCCAATCCGAAGCCGGTTTTAAGTGTGCAGAACACGAACAGTAACACTGTGATTATCGAAGGGCTGCGACTACTTCCGGGTGGGGCAGACGTTGCCAACGCCTATGTCGGCATCCAGCATGCATCTACGAAGAAGCTAGTGCTACAAAACGTCTACCTGGCCGGAACCTTCAAGTACGCCTACACCAACACCTCCAAAGTCGGCCCCTTATATGTCGAGAATGTCGCGGTGATTGGCGATCGCCAAGTGGTAACTACAAGCGCTTGGAATTTTAGTAATCCGCAAACTATTTGGGCGCGACAAATGGACACAGAGTACCGCAGTCCTGGGTTATATAATCAAGGCGGCACGCTTTGGATTCTGGGGCTCAAAGGCGAAGGCCTCTCAACCAACGTCTACACCACAGGCGGCGGACAGACAGAGGTACTAGGCGGCGTGGTCTGGGGGGGCGGACAGAATATCCCCGCCTTCGTCAGCAACAACAACTCGAGCAACAACAACTCGCAGTTCTCAGCCAGTATTTTACTCTTGTCTGCCAGTGATGCTCTGGCATATCCTGTGTTAGTTAAGGAGACACGCAATGGAGTCACCAAGTCGTTGACTAAAGCTAATGCCACAAGTATTGCGCCTGCTACTGGTTCGGTATTGCCATTGTATGTTGGATTTAATGGACCCTGAACAGGCTTAAAGGGTGAGTAATATCATAGGCTGCGGTTTTAATTTGCTTGTTGAGACAAGTACTGGGGACTGAGTCAAGAGAGTAATGAGTGATGAAAACTAGAGTGGATAACGTTGCAGAGGATTACTCTGTACTTACTCAGTCCTCAGTCCCTACGTTTTGGGTACTGCCGAAATATTGCAGGTTAACCCTCTTGCATCACTTTGGTAAGAGTAAAATAAGAGGGAATTATTGAAATCCCCATTTTAAATCAGTGGGCGATCACCAATTCTCTTCCCTCTTATGGCACTGCCGAGAACTTTTATTCACTAATCCAAAAGCCGCCTACCAACACCTATTTCCAAAACTCAGAAGCTTTGAGGCTTTCAAGTTTTTACACTTAGGGATGATTTCCGAAATTACTCGTAATACTTTTAGTTAACCATTTGGTGTATAGACCCTGAACTCATTATGTTTTCCATAGCTTAGGCTGAACTTTGCGTATAATTTGCATTAGCCGAGGGGAGTCATAAACAGCCTGTTTCACCCCAAACTTGAATTTGTTCACCAGAGAATAGTCTGGCTGGTTTCTATAAAATTTCACTCCTTTGTACGTTTTGTAGTTTATGTAATCCTTGGTGGTAAAAATGTTGCCAAACTTGTACTCTGATGGAATGTAATGAGCTGTTAATGACTTTCTTGAAAAACTTTTATCTACTGTTGGTAAAGCACCATGAATTGTTCTCGAATTCCAAAAGAGAACATCTCCTTTGTTTAAAGCAGGGGCCTCAATTTTATCTTTATTCGCTTCAACATATTCTTTCATCCTCGACAGCCATTTTGAGTGAGGTAATCCAGGTGTATCACTATGAAGGTCTACATTTATAGATTTTGGTATTACATAAAATCTGCCCGCTCTTTCATCAATGTCTTCTAGTGCAATCCAAGCAGCAGTCAAATGACCGCCAGGTATAGTATCTAAATAATACCAATCTTGATGAGGTACCGTTTCTGCATTCTCATCAAATAGCATTGTTTGCATTAAGTTGAAGTAATTAGAGCCTGTTATTTGCCTTAAGGTATCTTGAATTGAATCATCACAAAATATTTGTTTAGCAGCAGTGCTAAATTCAGAAAATTTATTGTAATCGTGAATATCTAAAAATGCCTGTTTAACATGTCCAAACTCATTTATTTCGTTTGGCTCATAGGCATTTGTATTTTGTCGAAAAAACGGGTATTTTGATGTAACTATTTGGTTTTTATACAATTTGAATAGCGTGTCAATTAACTCGCTAGAAACTAAATTTCGGCAAATCACATAACCATTTGTTTCATAGTAATCTCGAGCATCCATGTTCTGTCTCCTCCTTTTCAACGGCTTAACTTTGTATGCTTAAATATTATTTTTACACAAATAAAGCTCTTTTAGTAAATTTTTTTTAAATTTTTATATTATTTTATGCTTGCGTTTCATAGCTGCCAGAAATCGCAGTTTTGCGCTCATAAATCTCCATCAGCATCTGGTAATTCTGCTCGGCGGTGTACTTAGCCTCGAACTCGGCTCTCGCCTCCCGGCGCATTTGAGTAAGCTCTGCCGGGTGGGTCAAAGTCCATTCCACCTGTGCGGCTAAGTCTTCGGGGTTGCCAGGATGGAAGTGAAGCCCGGTGCGGCCTGGATCAATCAGCGATGACATACTGCCCAGTTCACTAGCGACGACTGGAAGACCGACAGCACAAGCCTCCGCTAGAACCATAGGGAAGCCCTCGTACCACAAAGAGGGAAAGATTAATACGTGAGCATCCTTCATCAAAGCTAGCACCTGAGTTTTAGGCAGCCGACCCAGCCACTCCACCCCTGGGACTCGCCGCGCCACCTTGTCCGCTTGCAAGGCCAAGGGGCCATCCCCCACAATCTTGAGGGGAACCTTCCTGCCTAGCCGATCCCAGGCCGCAAGCAGTGTTCCTATCCCCTTCTCTGGCGAGAGCCGTCCCACAAAGAGGGCATACCCTCCAAGCCCTTCCCCCATCCCAGGGTCAGGGTGGACAAAGTTGGGTTTGACCACAATCTTCTCTGCTGAGAGCCCTCCCTGAATAAACTTCTCGCGGGCAAACTCACTGAGGGCGATATAAATGTGCACCGCCTCGGTTGAGCTCTTTAACACTCGTTGCAGGGTGAGCATCGCCGCCACTAGCCCGGTTCCCGCCCGACTTCCTCGGTAGCAAGCGTGAACCACTCCCGGCCAGGGTACGGACTTTCCTAAGCAGTCCTCGCACACGTGTCCATCGCGGAAAAATACGCCGTTGGGGCAGAGCAGGCGGTAATTGTGCAGAGTTTGAACCACTGGCACCCCCTCAGCTTTGGCTGCATGGTAAGCCGCAGGTGAAATTAAGGGAAAGGTGTTGTGGAAATGAGCTACCTGGGGGCGTTGCCTACAGATCAGGTCGCGCAGCTCACGATAGACTGCTTTGTTCCATAGTGTGGTTTCGACCAGAGACAGCGGGTTCATTTCTGCCACTTGGTCGTTGTGGACGGTGTACCGTGCCACGGAATGACCATGGGCTTCCAAAAGCGCAGCCTCTGTTTCAAAGACCTGGTCTTCGCCGCCAGGTTGCTGATAGTAGTTGTGTACAAGAAGGACTTTCATAAAGTTTGGCCGTTGGCAACTTCCAGCCTTCAGTTCGTTGGTAATGTTTGTGGACGATGAAGATTTTCAGATAATATGCTTTCCTCAAAATTATTCAGAGCTTTGATGATAGCGCATTATCATCTATGTTTCAACATGAGCGAATGCTTTGAATTTGGCAATTTGCATATCGGCTGGTTTGAGACACTGTTTCGTCTCTCAGCTTCTGCCAATGGGCAGATTTTGGCTCTTGCAAGCCACCTTTGGGAATAATTTAGTCTAAATTTTCATGCTTGTATTAGACGCTCACAATTTTTTCTATTGTCCTCCGAGTATGAATGACTTCCTCGTGTTTTAATTGAAGCTTTGGCAGTACGATGTCCTAGAGTAGCTATCGATTGCTCTTTTGGTTTTTACGATTTCCTTGAAGAAGAGTGGTAGAGTTTTTTTTACTAATGAACACTCTATCGCCTTAAAAACACGCTGACCGGAGTTAGCGACCACTCTTTAACATAATTACCCTTTTGAGTAACCACCTCTTCTTGTTGTATCTTTTTACCTTTGCTAGGCTCAACAGAAATGATAGCACAAGGGTTAACTTTATTAAAGGGATATATTTTATATAGTAAAGCCGAAATATTATTGACATTGACATGTTCAAAATGGGCAGATTTGCCATCTTTCTGGGAAAGTACCCAAAATGGGTATTCCCAATGCTCTTTCAGGAAAGATAGTCCAATATCTGAACATCCTTTAGCCCTCACGAAATCAATTGCTTTCACGTAAGGATATTTGAGTTCTGGACGGTTGTTAAAGTATTGATCAATCCTACTAGTATTCCAAATATTTTTTGACGTAAAGACGATTTTACCAGTTTCTACGTATTCTTGTCTATCCATCGAAAAAAGGAGAGGACGAGAAGAATTAAATAAAATCCACGGAAGTGCTGACAAGATTAGGATTATAGCTATGTAATTTGCAATTCTATGATTCGATACCTTGGATAATACTACTCCAACGAATGCAGAAAAGAGTACAAAAATAGGTAGATGCAGGCGACTATTAAAGGCTTGCCATTTGAGAAGAAAGCAGAATAGCAAAAATACACCTGTAACCGACACAAGATAACTTACAAGATATCGCTGTCTCCTGAAATTTCTCTGAGTTAGGCAAAGAGTAATAGCAGACAATATTAGTAACAAATGAATTGGATTCCCAGCACTATCTTCATGATTGGACAAAGGGCGCATACGAAATTCCCCCCATGTCGTCCGAGGATCATTGACATCCAACCCTAAAACCATATGTAGCAGGTGTATTCCTTTGAGCATTACATTGTTGACTAGATCAATTGTGCCAAGATGTAAGCTAATATCTTTAATAATATTTGATATAAGTGTTGGAATGCTAAAAACCTCATTTGTGTATTTATCTCCACCCACAGCGAGAGGATTTCCAAACAATTCAAAATTTTGGAGATAATGACCTATATTAATCACAACTACTAAAATTGTTATGGTAAAAATAGGTTGCCATAATTTCCATCGAAGGCGTTTAATTCCAGTCAAAAGAAACCAAACAAAAAAGGGAAATGCGTAAATATAGGCTGTTCCCTTAGTTAAAATAGCAAGCCCTAGACTAGTACCAAGTTTTAATGAATGAACCGAACTTATTCTTTCCTTCACCGTCAAGAGGACATAGTAAACAAAACAAACCAGCCAGAAAGAAACTACATAATCGTTTTGAGTGCTTGAACCCTCGAGAATACCCATAGGAATAGTTGCAGCTACGACAGCAGAGAAAACCTGCCCACGCAAATCTGCTCCGAGTTCCTTGGCAATAAGTGACACACCAATAACGCTACCGAACATACTGAACCATTGAACAAGGTTGGCAAAGTAATCCCCACCGCTCAGAATCTGCAAATGCATGATAGTAAATTCTGCCCAGGGTTTTTGGTATAGCTGTGGTAGAAAGTTGGTTGGATAATGGGCGACACTATGATTTTGAATCCAATGAACTACACGAGCCATATGATATTCCATAGAATCCCAGTTGTTGGGCGGTGCTATCAAGGCAGTCAAACCAACTACAGCAACGACAAAAGTTATGCCACATAACAACAAAATTAAAAAAGGTGGGATCTTAGCAAACTGGTGCCTCTTAAAGGTCTTATCTAGTCGTGCAATTTGCTTTTCCTTTTTAATGAGTCCAAAATAAATAAAAGCTAATATAACGCTGAACAATCCCCATACTCCTAACAGCCAGCCGAACCTCAGCAATTTGAAGGCACTTAAAACCTCAGTAATTATAGTCAGAAAAAATCCCCATACAACAGCTGCTGATAATGTCGAATTACGCCAATTTTCATCTTTATAGAATATTAGAAACAGAAGAATCAATGAAAGCAGAGGTAAAAAAACAAACATGTCTATCAGAGGTGGGTGAGTAACTGATGCAGTCGCCAACGCAACGGTTCACTAGTATTTTATTGTCTAATCAGAAGTGTTAACTGTTCTTTCGCTGATTTTTCAGCTAATTGCTGAAATCTATATGTAATCAAGTTTGTTAAGAGTGCTATATGCTTATCCATGCCTTTGCCTCCAGTGAAGCATTCGCTGCGCCAACTCTCTTACTAATCCCGTTAACACATCGTACTCTCGGTGTTATGCTCACCCTAAACCCAATTATCAGCCATCTTCCTAAGCTTTTAGACTTCGAGGAACTACCTAATTATTACGAGAGGGCAGTGGCTTAGACTCGGTAACTTGCCACATTACACCAAGTAACATACAAAAGCCCATAGTTACTCCATTACCCGCTCCAGCGAGTATATTTTCCGTTTTTAGCGAAATACACAGGGGTATTAAATAAGAAATTACGTTGATATAAATGTCCTTTCGACTTTTTATATATGCCGCTGTCAAACCTAAAAAAATAGCTACAAAACAACCTATAAATGTTAATAAACCCAAAATTCCCAATTCATATAGGGCTCGCAACCACTCATCATGAACTATCCGGTTTGGATCAAGCATGATTTTTGCATAGCCGTTTAGGGATTCACTTGTAAAAATAAAAGCTGCACTAGAAGTTCCGTGGCCAAAAATAAGTTGTAACACGTTACTACTATTCAGAGCCTGCCACACAGCATCGTAGATTCGTTGCCTGGCACCGTAATTCCTTACTGCCTCAATTCCACTATCACTTGAAAAAGCATTGATCAACTCCGCCAGCCGAGGCGAATTCAATAAAATATAATCAGAGAAATAATCCCACAAAATAGCTGGCACTCCTATAGCAAGCGCGACCAAGAAGTGAGAATACATCAAAACTGACCTTTTCTGCAGAGATAAACCCCACCTCAAGCTCAAAACTATCAGCGCCCCTATAGTCCATGTTCTACTAGCGCTTAATATAAGTGCTAAGCAAATTAGAAACACCATCATAAACAAGTGTATCCCCTTAAACAGTCGAGTCGAGACAAGTGCCGCTAAAAACGCTACTAGCAATGCTCCATACTGTTGAGGACTAATAAAGCTGGTAAAACGTACCTCATAAACCTCTCCAAACGGCGCACCCAAAAAATAGGTCGCCACGGCACCTAGACCTAGAGAAAAACTTATGGCAATTGCCAGAAATCTTGTATCTATTAACCCTAGCTTACCAGCCCTTTCAAAGACTATGACTGTCAATAGAATACCCACTAGGTTACCCACTAGCTTCGCGGCGGCCAAAGGAAATGGAGACCAAAAAGCTGCTAATGCGGCATAAAGCGTCAAAGCAATCCATAGTTTTGCTGCCCAGCTTTGAAGTACATTGCCTTCTACTTTCCTAAAGCGCCAAGCAAGGAACAGAGGAATTACTATGCCCTTAAACGCATTGATACCGCCCACAGTCGATGCTGAAGCTGCAAATTCTTCCCCCGCCGAACCATCCAGGTTCCCCATCAAGAACCAAGCCAGCACAGCCCATTGTTTGGAGCCAAAAACGACAACCGGCAGCAACGTCAAAAAAAGCAGTCTAGCTATCTCAACCGCTTGCTCCAAAACTATCCTCCTCTATCAATAGGCGTAACCTCGTCCTCCAGGCCAAGTGTTGATCCTTGTCGAAATCCTTATCGGTCAAACCCCTCTGGCGATCGCATCTGATTGCTCTCTACAGGATTGCACAGGATGTGGATTTCATCCTTGGTTGGAGGTAACGTTGTAGTCATTTTAGCAATAGCTCGAGACCCGGTTCGACTCGAAGCAAAATTTCAACTAACCTCTGCCCAGACGCGTCCCAAGAGTATCCTTTAGCTAACTCAAAACCATTTTGAATTTTAGCGGCAACCACACTACAGTCCTTTAACGTATTGAAGGCTGTAGCCCATGTCTCTGGGCGGCCTGGAGTAATAAAAATTGCGGCTTTTTGAAAAATTTCTTTATGAACGGGGATATCAGACAATATTACCGGGCGTCCAATGGCCATCGCCTCGAGGGCCGGACGCCCAAACCCCTCCATGAGTGATGGATAAACCACAGCGGCGCATTTTCGATACAAATCCACCAATCCTTCTTCGGGAAGGTTTTCGATGAAGTCGACTACTGCCTCCAACCCTAACGAATGTACTGCCTCCCGCACCGCATGGCCGTAGCGGGCCTTTGATGAGACGATCTTCAAACGGTATCGATTTGCCCATAAAGAGTGGTGTTCGAGTAGTTCGATTGTGTTTTTGTAGGGGCGATTGGCACCCACAACAAGCAGATACGCCTCCGATGGGGTCTCCGTTGTGCCACCTGGAGACCACTTTGCCAGCTCGATACCGTTGGGAACCACATGCACCTTATGGTTATCAATACCAAAGCAGTTGCAGATTTCCGCCTTCGATGTCTCTGAAACAGTGAATACCCCTCGCAAGCGCGAAACTAAATTTGGGAGCAAATATTTATAGTAACCGTTTTCAATAAAATTTCGTGTTGGATAGTAATAGAAGATTAAATCATGAATGGTAATGACCTGGTTATTCTGTAAAAAATAACCCTGATCGTGAGGACAATAAACAAATGTTTTAGGGCTGAGGGCTAGCCGTTGTGCATTGTTCAAACTAGGGCGTCGACAGATGGGGGTTTTGCGTATGGTCAACGGTTCGGGGGATTCGATAGCATTTTGAAAATACCTCTGGTGATAAGGTGGCGAAATAATGGTGCAATGAAAGTGCGCCTCAATATACTGGGCCAGTTTTATCGAGTAAATGTTCATGCCAGTCATCCTTTGACTAAGCATCGAAAGTTCAATATAAAAACGCTCTATTCCCATACATTTGCCTTTGGAAGTTTAGGTAAGCAAGAACTGGAGGATTGGTACATACGTTCTTCTGCCCTAGCTCCCTATCCTTGCCAATCGGCCTATCACCCGCTTCATAAAGTTTTGACCCATGAACAAGTTGAGTGCAAAGCTAAATATAGGCTTTGGAAGAAAAATAGAAGTTTTCCAAAACCATCTACGTATCCTTGCTCTTGAGTTTTGACCGAGCGCATCATATTTTACTATACTCTGATAGAGTGGTGCAACATCTCTATCGCCCTGTAAGCGAGCTTGAATATACTTAAGTATCAACACGGAAGGATTTGTTTCGAGTGAGGCAAAATCTTTTTCCAGTTTGGGATCTATCGTCAAGAGATATTGTCTCTGTAACTGCCATTCCTTTTCCCACATTTTCAATTCGCGCTCAATGATAGCTGGACTGATCGTTGAGGTAATGGTTGTGTTGCTGCCATGGCAGCGAACCTCTGATAAGGCCTGATCCATTCCTATTAAGTGAGTCATAAGCGGCGCAAGCCTCATGAAAATCTCATCTGCATTTCGCCTGAAATCTTCTGGAAGCGGGAAGATTCGCTCCGTCACCTCCCTACGAAAACTGAGGCCCGAACAAGATGGCATGTCAGGTAAAAGACCACCATTATGAAGCAATACGGGTCCATGCCATCCAGAGGGCACAAGCGCAAACAGAGGCAAGACGCCTTGCCGACGGCCGCTTGCATTTATGCGGAATACACGGTGAGCTATAAAACCGACCGCTGGATTGGTTACAAATGCCTCAACTATCCGCTGTAACTTCTCAGGGAGATAGGTGTCGTCTGCATCTAATAGGCAAACGATTTGACCATTGCTTGCCAGATAAGCCGCGTTTAGAGCAGACGACACGCCACCATTTTCTTTCAAAACAAACTTTACACGCGAATCTTGACTGGCATACTCTTCAATGACTTCACGCGAATTATCTGTAGAGCCATCGTCGCAGACTATTACCTCAAAATTGGGGTAGGTCTGACAAAGCATGCTGTCTAGAGCTTTCCCAAGGTACCTTGCATAGTTATAGTTGGCGATTAACACTGAAACTAATGGGCTATCCAGCAGCTGCGGAAGTTCAAGTGGTTTAAGTTCTCCAGTTTGCGATCCTTTCATGCGCTTACTCCGCTTTCCTAACAATATCCTTTTCAAACACGGCCAAAATCTCAAACGCCCTCAAGGTTCTATATGACTTACCTAATAGGAGCGGACTTCAAATATCGATATGATTACCTTCACTCTCTGGTAGTTTACAAAAGCATCAGCGGCATTCTTTATAGATCAAGGTACTTCTGCCAAAATTCAGTAGATGCCATTTTTTTTGAATCAATTTTCCATTCTGCACTTACGACTGACCAGGTAATACTACTTTTAATAGCAACTTTAAACCACCTAGTCAAAATAATTATACCAGCTAACTGATTGAACTCATGTTCGGAGAAACAATCATTTTCCTCTCTAAATATAATAGCCTTCTTTTTTGCAAAAGCCTTGTACCACTCATGATAGTGACCAGGGCCAAACAAAACAAATGCCTCATCGTTACTCATTAGAAAGCTTGGAAGGAGATGACCATTTAGAGTTAACATACTGATAACTTTTTTCAATCTAACAAGCATTGACTTTTTATAAAACTGAGAATGGGAATAGTAATTGCCCGCTAAAGTCGGACTTTTGTAATGCTTGCTAAGCTCCAAGACATTATAATGCAATAGTTCTGGCTCACTGCTTTGGATAAAGACTGAACCTTTCATGTAATCTTCAAAAGCCTTTATCAGCATTTCTGCGGAATTATAATCAAAGAACAACAACAAAGAAACTATTCGCTTTGTAAGATGCTTAACTGCATTTATATATCCTAACGAACTGCGAAGAGAATGAGTTATTAGAAAGTTTCGAACAGCGTAATAATTACTCCAAACGGAAAACTTTGCATAAAACGGATCATGCCAAACAGCTATGGATGGAAAAGCTACTATCTCGTACCCCAAGCTTTCTTTAATTCTTAAACAAAATTCCATATCGTCGATTTTTATAAAGAAAGGCATTGGCAATCCGATTTTATCAATAACTTCTTTGGAAAAAGAAAAAAACCAAAACCCGCCGAAATCTATGTTTTCTTCTAACAATAAGATGTTTAGGGAAGTGTTATCTTGTAAATCAAGATTATGCTTTAAAGGAGAAACTGAAAATGGAGAGTATGTGTATGAGCCACTACTATCATTTTGTTGACTGTATAAGGCTCCTGCTTCGTACAATACATACTTTTTACGTAAATCTAGCATACTGCCAGCTACGGTAAAATCCCTCTTTGCATACTCATACAAAGAAACAAGCCTGTAAATAGATTCACTGTCTAACTCTATATCATCATCCATAAACAGGAAATGTGTATAGATTTCTTCACGTAAAGCTTCAAGTAAGCCCCGAGTAAAACCTCCACTTCCACCTACATTTTTTCGATTAGAAATCAGTTGGACTCTTCGGTCTTTGAAATCATCTTCGTTCAAAGTCCTACCATTATCAACAACAAAAATCTTAAAATCCTTATTTTTGAGAAAACCATCTTGTAAAATCTTACTTACTGTATTTTTTACGTAAGCTTCTTTCTTGAAGGTGCAAGTGATGATACCTAATGATACTTCCCTGAGCCGGTCTTGCTCTGTTACAATCAATCCCTCTGTAAATACACCACATTCGCTTAAGCAGATTATTTCAAGGTAAAGCCTGCCAGGGTCTTCAGTTTTACTAATATTTGGCAGTACAATTTTAACATAATCTAATAGCTGGCATTTCTCAAAATTCTCTATATAAATAAGCTCTCTGTCTTCTCTTCCATAAAATTCTCTGTAAATAGAGACTTGGAATTCGCCTTCAAGTTTCAGCAAGTAATATAAATAACAAAGCTCTGTATATTTAACATAAAAACTTTCATAAAATGAATTAAAATAAGTATTAAACGATACAATACTCCCCTTGGTTAAATCAATTTTTCTGCTACCTTCAGAGTAGGTTATAGATGCGCCTTCATCGCATTTCATGTATAAACTATAAATATCAATTGTAGTGGGAAATTGTATTCTGCCTACTATATTCATGTACTTCCTACCTAGTTCGCCTAGTTTTTAAATAACACTTCAATTATGCATTACTGCGGATATGGTCTAGCCTTTGTACGATAAGTACTATCTGCCCAAGCTAAGTACTGCTCTGAGCCAGCACACACCCTGAATATCCAGCTCCTACACTAAGCCAGTAAACTGTCAATCGTTTCGTTTGCTTTCAAAGAAAGTTGAGGGAATATTTCGGGCAAATAGTCTTTCATAGAAGCTTCTTGAGGCCCATACGAAAAGTGTCCAGCAAATATATTGTGAATGACTAGGATTGCTCTAGACGTATCTATACAGTCTTTACATAAGTATTCTTCATCTATGCCAAGCAAATTTTCTTTCAGGGTATTTTTAAAACCACCTATTGATTCCCAAAGCTCTCTTTCAAAGAGTATGGCTCCTATGCTAAATCGATGAGTTGCTGCTGAGTATTGGAAAGGTTGAGATGACACATAGCTAGCTACGTCATCAAATGGCAGACTCTTCTGCCACAGCCATTTTGCCGCTTCCCCGTCATTTTGAGCCTTAATTCTTCGACCGCCGTGCTTCAGTTCGCCAAATTTAGCTCTATATTCATCGTCAGCATTCATAATTCTCAAGAAACTGATGTATGAGTAGCCGTTGACGTTAATCAATGGAGAGCAAAAACCTGGATCGTATAAACCCTCTTCCTTGATGCGTAAGTACCCCTCCAGTAGTGGTTCAAAAAAATTTTCGGGTATAAAAATATCCTCGTCTAGCTTATATATCCATTTCGCTGCTTTATGCTTAGCTATTGCCAAGTTTTGGACAAGTGAAACCTTATTAGCCCTTGTGTAAAGGTAAGACCAGCCATGATCAGTTGCCAATTGAGCCAATTGCTCAGAATACATACCAGACGAGAGAATACACACATCCATATCTGATGGAATAAATTTGGCTAGTCTAGTCAGAGTTAGGGGCCAAAGGAAACTTTTGTATCCAGCAAGCACGATCAAAAGGCGCTTGGCTGCCTTACTCCTATCAATGAACGTGTGGGAGCCAGTGAAATTTAGCCATTTCGTCCACCTATTGCTTAGCTTCTGACTCACCTTTGATAATATTCGAGCCCGCCAGTCACGTCTTTTAAGTAGCCTTTTTACTCTTACAAAAGGCTTATCTTTCATAGTTCCCTATTTCCCTATGCGTCCTAGATTCCAAAAACCCAACTTTTTAATACTTAAAAACACATACATAGCCAAAGTCACGAAGCTTTCGGAAAACACAACAGCGTAGGCCATGCCCATATGGGCGTAATGTGGCGCTAAGACTACAGCCAGGCTCAGGTTAATGAAACCAGCTCCCAGGATAATGGCGTTGAAGGGACGGTCTAAGCCTAAAGGCAGCATCCACTGGATCCCAAGCACGTTACTCAGAGCAAGCAAAGTGGGCAACGCAGCCAGCACCCGCAGTACCGGAACTGCAGGCTCAAAGCCAGGCCCCAACATAATACGTACCAAAAACGGTGCCAGCACAAACGCCACACACCCGAGAACGACTCCGCCCATACCCATAACCGCTGTCCCGACCCAGGCCAGTCGGGCTGCCTCCTGCCGGTTGTGATGGGCTAGGTGACTTAGTCGAGGGTAAAGAACCTGGCTCATTGGCCCTAGTAGAGTTGAGAAAACTTTGCTGATCTTCTCAGCCCCAGCATAGTACCCTACTAGCTGAGGCGGGGCAAATAGGCCCAGGATGAAGGAGTTTCCCACCGCGTACATGCTCATCCCGGTGTTATACACAAACATAGTCCAGCCCATCCGCAGTGCTTCCCAAACCAATTGCCTGCTGGGAAAGCGGAATGGCACTTCGCGGTATACCAGGCTCAGCGCCACAGCCGTGGCGATGAAAGATGCCACCCCTGGTAGCGCAATTACCTTCCATCCATCTTCTGGAGAACGTACCAGAAGAAAAATCCCCCCAGTAAACAAAACCTTGGTTAAGATACCCAAGCCAGCAACCAAGCGCATCTTTTCAAGACCTTGGAAGTACCACATTGGGCTGAGCGTTGAAGCCAGTGCTGCGAACAGGCTAGCCCATAGCAGAGCAGGATGAGCTTGGAAAATAGGCACAAAGTTCTGCACCAGAAGCGCAAGGAATACGGCAAAAAAGGCAAGCAGCGCTTTTGAACCCAACACCCCAGCTACAATATCCGCCAGTCTATCCTGAGAATCACGATAACGAGATATCTCACGAGTAGCGGACATGTTGAAACCATAATCTACTAAGAGGTTAATGTACTGCCCGAAAGCCTGGCCAAAGGCCACCAGACCCCAAGCGGTAGGTCCCAGCACCCTAGCCACATAAGGCACGGTAATCAGGGGAAAAATGTAGCTGGCAAAGTTCAACCCAAACAGCGCCAGGACGTTATGAACCAATCCATTTTGCAGGAGTTTGCTTAATCGCATCCTCATGCACTTTCCTGTCGTGCGAATCGATGACTACGTACTTTACGTACTTTAAACATGGTTATAATTTACAACGGCTTCACGTCAGGAGTGCCCAGAATTTCTTCTGGTCACAGACGTGGCAGTTTCACGGGTCGTAGAACTTTCCTCGGCGTAATTCTCCTTTGCATAGTAATTGTAGCTTTTATTTTCAGATCGCAAACCGTTAACCACTTGGCCTAGTACATTCTGGCCCGATTGCTCCAAAAACTCTTTAGCCGAAGCAGCACTGGCAGAATCGACTACCCCAGGCCGCACCACTAGTAAAACCCCATCAGTCATTTTGCCTAGGATCAGAGCATCAGCAGCAACGTTCACAGAAGGAGTATCTATAATTACAAAGTCGTAGCTGTCTGAAAAATTTTGAATCAATGAAGCCATCCGTTGGGAATCGAGGAGAGCCATTGGGTTTGGAGGTATGACCCCAGCGCTAAGGACATGTAGGTTATTACTTACTTCTTTTATCACCGTCCTAAGTTCAGCTTGCCCTACGAGGACGTTACTTAGGCCCGCGTCATTAATCAGGTCCAAAATTTTATGCTGAACAGGACGCCTCATATCCGCATCTACCAGCAAGACCCTACGCCCGGAGTGAGCCATGACCACAGCTAAATTGGCAGATACTGTAGACTTGCCCTCTTGGGGTACGGAACTAGTCACCACAATGACCTTCAGTTTTTTGTCCGAATTCACAAACTTCAGGTTGGCCTGAAGCATCTGGAATGCTTCGCTAATGGAGGAGCGAGGGAGATCTCGAACAACAATCTTTGAAGCCGAATCTTCTTCTGGGTTTCTATCTTTCAAGATAGAGTTTTTAGACTTTCCAAACAAAGGAATGAGCCCCAACAAGGTATACCCAAATACTTGCCTCGCCTCTTTGACCGTTTTGATAGACGTATCTAGCATTTCTAGAAGAAGGGCAGTGCCTATGGCAAGCAAGATTCCAGCTACACTCCCCAAGGCCAGGTTTTTTACTTTTTCGGGACCAACAGGTGCCTGCGGAACCTGGGCTTTCTCAACAATGCGAACATTACCCAAGTTTCGGTTTTCTTCGACCTGTATTTCTTGGAGCCTTTGGAAAAGAGTTGTATAAATAGACTGTGATGCTTGTAGTGAACGTTCTAGCTCGCGCTGCCGCTGTTGCAATCTAGGCAGGGCATTTACCCGTTGCTTGTAGGCAGCTAGTATATTCGATAAAGCAGAAATTTGCTCGGTTAAACCTAAGCGTCTCGCCTCTAATCCTACAAGCTCTGCGGTAAGTTGTTGTTTAAGCGCTCCAGTTTGGAAATTTCCATCATGTTCCTGTTTCTGAGTTCCAAGAACGTTTCCTACCCGCTTTTGTAGCAGGGCCTCTAGGAGCGCTATCTGCTTTTTCAGCTGCGTTATCGTCGGGTGTGTTTCCTGGTAGCGAGTCCGAGCGACTGCTAACTGGCTTTCTAGCTGTTGGACTTGTTGAAGCACATTTTGCACCCCAGGAGACTGCGCAACCGAAGTGGCGGCTACGGCATCCTGTGAGTTCATGGCTAGCTTGTTCCGGAGCACTTCAGACTGGGCGTTTGCGTTCGTAAGTTCCGCCCGAGAGTTGGTAATTTGATTTTCTAAGTTGGCAATAACCGTTACTGCCGATTTTGATTCCTCGTCTAAGGCAACAATATTATTTTCTTGTTGGAATTTGCGCAGAGCCACTTCTGCTTTATGCACAGTAGATTCGGTGTTAGGCAATTGCTTCTCAATGAATTCACCAGCCGCAGCCGCCTCAGTCCGGTTAGAAAGTATATTGCCCTCTAGATAGAGGCTCATAAGTTGGTTAACAGCTGAGGCATCTTCCTGAGGAACAGTGCTTTTATATGAAAGCTCCAGAATATCTGTGCCCTTGATGTTTTTTACACTGAGCCGTTGTAAAAATTGCTCAGGTTTTAGTTTTAAGTTAAGTTTTTTTATGGTCTTTTGCGCCAGGGAAAGGGAACGAATAAGTTCTATTTCCGTCTCAAGAGGGTCACTAGCCGAACCTACAGAGCTTAATTTTCCTAAGTCTTGGCCAGCCCTTCCTTCCGGTAGGGTGGAGTTGACATTGTTTGGTGTCTTAATCAGCAGCTTTCCTTTAGCTTCATAAACCGGCTTTTGTAACAGGGTAGTCAGGGCCGTAATTGCGACAACAGACCCAAACACAACTGTCGCAGGTAGCCAGCGCCGTCTGAGGATGAACCAGTACTGCCTAAAATCTATATATTCCGTAGATTGCACAGAAGTTATCTCAAAAGGGTATGGGTTTGGCATCTCCCCCGGCTAAGTTTTGTGCCCCATAGCAGGGTATCCTGCTTGAGCGAGGCTACCGTTACTGCAACGTTCTAGTTACAGAAATATGCACCAAGCCTAGGAATTTTAGTTCCACATAACATAATGCCACTGTTTTGTGGCATTGTCAATTTAAAATTTAAAGCAAAGGTAATATTTTGCTAGGCTGCATTTGGCTTTTGTCTGGATGACGCGGTAAAATCAATCCAGTTGTTCGGATAGTTTTTAAGTACTTTAAAAATGTCGTTAGAAAGTCACTTAAAAGTCATATTTATGGTCATGTGTAGAGCACTAGTGCTACTAATCGAATTTTTGAGTAATCAGTTGCTTCACTGCCAGCCAGATAAAAGTGGGATTACTGTTCCAGTAGCGCTTCCAGAGGCGGCGTGGCTCTTGAATTAACCGATAGAACCATTCTAACCCTGCCTCTTGCAGCCAGCGAGGTGCCCTTTTGTGAATTCCTGCATATACAGGAAAAGCACCGCCCAACCCAATCATCACTGCCTTAATTTTGCCCTTATGCTGAGCCATCCAATACTCTTGTTTAGGACAGCCTAGTGACACTAACACCAAGCCAGCTCCACTTTTATTAATCTTTTGGATAATGCCGTCATCTTCTGCTTCAGTTAAAGGGCGAAACGGCAAGGGCTCCATACCTGCAATTGGAAGATTGGGAAATTCAGACTTTAATCTCTCTCTCATTCGAGCAAGTATTCTTTTTTCAGAGCCTACGAAAAATATACTTATATTTTGCGAGGGAGCCTGCTGGCATAAGCTTAAAAGTATATCTAGTCCAGCAATCCGCTCTTGCTCTGGTACCCCCATCAGCCTCATCATCCAAACTAAGGGCATACCATCAGGCGTAACAATGTCTGCTGTTTCTAATACAGCGGCAAGCTCTGTTTGCCTATTTGCTTCTGTAAGCATATGGGCATTAGCTACACAGACAAATCTACTCTCATTACTACTAGCCCAATCCAGCATTTTTGCTATTTGGGTCTCAAAAGATGAGGCAGTTACAGGAGAAGAGATTACTTTCTTAACAGGTAGAATAACTTCTGCAGTTCTGTACATATTTTTAAATTATTAGCTAACATCGCTTTCCCATAGTTTTTCTGCCTCAGTTTATACTGCCGACACTAAAGTCTTCATTAGTCAGGAAGTCATTAAGCAGTAATTTACCTTTGCTGAAGCCAAAGCCAATTCAAATCATGCTCCGACAGCAGTCATCATTTTATACAATTAGAGAATTAGTTTACATCATCAACCTCGCCTTTGCAAGCCCTAAAACAACTGAGTCAGGGCAAAGCTGTTAAGCTGGTGGATTCAAGTTCATGAAATCTAGTCTGTTTGTAAATGGAAAGTAATTTTTATAAACTCGGAAGTAATATTAGACAGGTACAAGTAATAATGAAGGAATGAAACCTGAAGAATTATAATTAAGTCCAGGTAAGGGTTTTATTCATCTTTGCCCTCTCCTGACTCCTGACCGAAAACGGGGGGTGTGTGTAATGGTGTCGTGTGGGCAATGTGCGATCGCTCTTGGCAGCAATATGGGCAATTCCCGCGCCATTCTCTCATCTGCCCTGGAAACCCTCGCCCAAACACCAGGGATCACGTTGCAAGCTAGATCAAGCTGGTACCAAACTCAGGCTGTGGGACCACCGCAACCCGATTACATCAACGGCTGTGCCCTGCTTCATGTCCAAATACCACCCCAGCTGCTGTTAGAGAGACTGCTGTTAATTGAAGACCAGTTTGGTCGAGTCCGCTCTCTCCGCTGGGGGCCGCGATCGCTCGACCTCGATATATTACTATATAATGACTTAATTCTAGACACTCCCACTCTCGTGCTGCCGCATCCCCGCATGGGGGAGCGAGCGTTTGTGCTCATACCCCTAGCAGAAATTGCCCCAAATTGGGTAGAGCCAGTTTCTGGAAAAGTAATCGCAGAACTGGCTCAGGCGGTAGACTGTTCAGGAGTCCGTCGATTGAAGGCACAAGCGTGAATTTAACCACATGGCATTGGGTAAAGAACCACCACAACTGCTGAAACAACGCCTAGTTTACCGAGGGCGCAAGTTTGATTTTGAGGTTAGTCGCCTCCGCCTACCCAACCAGGTGGAAGGAGACTGGGAATGTATCCGTCATCCAGGCGGCGCTCTGGCTGTTCCAGTCACCCCAGAGGGCAAACTCGTTCTCGTGCGGCAGTATCGCTTTGCCGTTCAGGGGCGGCTATTGGAGTTTCCAGCTGGTACCGTAGAGCTGAATGAAGAACCAGCCCAGACAATTAAGCGAGAAATTGAGGAAGAAACCGGCTACCGCGCCCACCGTTGGACAAAACTAGGAGAATTTTTCCTTGCTCCTGGCTACTCCGATGAAATCATCTACGCCTTTCTAGCTCAAGATTTAGAACGCCTGGATACGCCTCCTGATCAGGATGCTGACGAAGACATGGAAACCGTTTTGCTGACTCCTCAAGAATTGGAGCAAGCGATCTTGAACGGGGAAGCAGTGGATGCAAAATCGATTTGTAGCTTTATGTTAGCCCGACCGTTTTTGAATGTCTGACTTAATTTTGTTCTGGCATCGGCGCGATTTACGCATTTCCGATAATGTAGGACTCGCCGCTGCACGGCAGCAGAGCCAGAAAGTGGTAGGGGTGTTCTGCCTCGATCCCAACATTATGGAACGGGACGACGTGGCACCTGTTAGAGTGACTTATATGATTGGCAGTTTGCAGCAGCTTTCTGAGCGCTATGCCCAAGTTGGTAGCCAGCTGTTGATTCTCTATGCCTTACCAAGCCTGGGGATACCGACTCTGGCTGCAGCTCTCAACGCTAAAGCGGTTTTCTGGAATTGGGATGTGGAACCATACTCGCAAAAGCGCGATCGCGCCGTTATGGACGCCCTGAAAGAAACCGGCATTGAGGTACATAACAACTGGGATCAACTGTTACACACTCCCGTTGAGATTCGCACTGGTTCTAAAGCGCCTTACACAGTTTACACACCTTTCTGGCGCAACTGGAGTAGCAAACCGAAGGCTAAGCCAGTAGAACCGCTTCATGATGCGATCGCACTCACTGAAGCCGAACAGGAAAAGAGTAGACAAGCTGGGGTGATTTCACTGCCTACACCCAAGGATTTAGGATTTATCTGGGATCGGGAACTGGTGATAGCGCCAGGGGAAGCGGCGGCGCAAGCAAGACTCGAAGAGTTTAGCCAGGGCGCTATTACTGAGTACAAAGAACAGCGAAATTTCCCAGCAGTTGACGGAACATCCCAACTGAGTGCTGCCCTCAAATTCGGGGTGATTGGCATTCGCACCGTTTGGGCTGCCACTACAGCTGCCTGGGAAAACAGCCGTAGTGATGAAGTCGAAGCTAGCATCCGAACATGGCAACAGGAACTCGCATGGCGGGAATTCTACCAACACGCGATGTATAACTTCCCAGAATTAGCAACGGGTGCCTACCGCCCAGCTTTCAAAAACTTTCCTTGGAACAACAACGAAGAACATTTCCAGGCTTGGTGTGAGGGCAGAACCGGCTATCCCATCGTAGACGCCGCCATGAGGCAGATGAATCAAATTGGCTGGATGCATAACCGCTGCCGCATGATTGTTGCCAATTTCCTCACCAAAGACTTGCTAATTACTCCCCAGTTAGGAGAAAAATACTTTTATCAGAGGCTGATTGACGGCGATCTTTCAGCCAACAATGGCGGCTGGCAATGGAGCGCTTCCAGCGGCATGGATCCAAAACCAGTGCGGATTTTCAATCCAGCCAGTCAAGCCCAGAAGTTTGATCCAGAAGGCGAATACATCCGGCAATGGCTACCGGAACTGAGGACTGTCGATACACAATTCCTCATTAGTGGTGAGATCCCAGCAGCTGAGCGGGAAGCTTTTGGCTATCCGGCTGCGATTGTGGAGCACAAACAACAGCAGCGCCAGTTTAAAGCGCTCTATCAAAGTAAAAAGTCAGAAATAAATTATGACTTGTAATTAATTTGCCTAAATCCCTCCTGCTCTCAATCCGTCGCCTGAGCAGGTAAAGACTGAGCAAGGATACGGGAAAAAATATATATAGTGTGTGCTATAAACAAAATATATACAATAAAAGAATAATATTTAATTAAGTGAACGAAAGGGTAGCTATTTCTACTTCTTGGGGTAGAGGCTGGGAAAGCTTATCCCTTTATTCCCGTAATAGAAAGATACAGGAAGGCTATGGACTCCCGACGGAATTCAGTTGTCAAAAGAACCTTGCCTGATATAGCAGCCAGCCCGAAAAAATTGCCTTATTTAGCTGCGCTGCGACCTCGGCAGTGGACAAAAAACCTGATCGTCTTTGCTGGACCCTTGTTTGCTTTTAGTATTAATTTGCGATCGCTTCAGGGGAGTTTACTGGCATTTGTCTTGTTTTGCTGTGCTTCGAGTAGTTTCTATTTAATCAATGACATTGCTGACGTAGAATCTGACCGTCAGCATCCGCTCAAGTGCCAGCGCCCGATCGCAGCCGGATTAGTCAGTATTCCAGTAGCCCTAGGGATGGCATTGGTGCTGTTGGGTAGCGCGGTGATCATTGGTTGGCTCAGATCGCCTAGCTTGGGAGCGACTGTGATCGGCTACGCCCTGCTGCAACTCGCCTATAATTTCCGACTCAAGCGAACCGTGATTTTGGACATAGCCGCGATCGCTACCGGGTTTGTCTTGCGAGCCTACGCGGGCGCTGCCGCTACTGGTATTGTCTTGTCTACCTGGTTTTTATTGTGTACGGCGATGCTGGCGCTGTTTTTGGGTGTGGAGAAGCGCAAAGCAGAACTGCGGTTGACACAAATCAGAGGTGGCAAGACCCGTGCTGTCCTCAAAGACTACTCCTTGCCGCTACTAAGCCGGATGGAAAATGTAGTTACCACTGGAGCTGTGATGACCTATGCTCTTTGGAGTTCTGGTCCCCAAGTTAGTGGAGCCTCAACACCCTGGATGCTACTGACATTGCCGTTTGTGTTGTATGGCATTTTTCGCTATCAGCTACTTAGTGATCCAGAGATAATTGCAATTAGAAGCGAGCTAGGACTCGAACAGGGAAAAACTAGTGAGCGACCAGAAGAAATTTTACTAACAGATTTGCCAATTTTAATTACCGTTCTAGGTTGGGTTATGACGAGTTTTGTGATTCTATTACTTAAACATCAGGGACTAATCAATTGACAGAGTTCAGGGTGTGGGGTGTGGGGTGTTGGGGTACATGCAATACAATTAAACAGCACAAGCGCGAGGATACATGTGAAGGTTTTGGTTGTGGGCAATGGGGGCCGCGAACATGCCCTCGCTTGGAAACTGTTGGAATCACAGCAAATTGAGCAGGTGTTTTGCGTTCCTGGTAATGGGGGTACGGCAAACATGGAGCGTTGCCAGAACCTATCCCTGAGCGTGGATGACTTTGAGGGAATTGGACGATTTGCCGCCAGCTCCGGCATTTCTCTGGTCGTGGTAGGTCCTGAACTACCCTTGGCAAGGGGAATAACAGACTACCTCCAGCGCCAAGGTCTGATGGTATTCGGTCCCACGAAAGCGGGAGCTACGATTGAGGCGAGTAAGTCTTGGGCAAAAGCTCTGATGCAGGAAGCGGGGATTCCCACGGCACGGGCGGTTGTATTTACAGATGCGGCGGCAGCGAAAGCCTACGTAAAGGCACAGGGGGCACCGATTGTCGTTAAGGCCGATGGTTTGGCAGCTGGCAAGGGGGTAACGGTTGCGGAAACGGTTGAGCAAGCCCAGGGGGCGATTGAGGCTATCTTCCAGGGGCAGTTCGCCCAAGCCGGTAAGTTTGTGGTAATTGAAGAATGTTTGACTGGGCAAGAGGTTTCGGTTTTAGCCCTGACGGATGGGCTCACAATTCGGCCCTTGCTACCAGCTCAGGATCATAAGCGAATTGGTGAGGGTGATACCGGGGAGAATACCGGCGGCATGGGAGCTTATGCGCCTGCGCCCTTGAGTACATCCATGATGGAACGAATTGAGACTGAAGTATGCCAGAGTGCGATCGCTACGTTAAGGGCTAGGGGGATCGACTACCGAGGCGTCCTCTATGCGGGGTTGATGATTACACCCGATGGCGAGTTCAAAGTTTTGGAATTCAACTGTCGTTTTGGCGATCCAGAAACTCAAGTTATTCTGCCACTACTGGAAACGCCCTTGTCAGACTTGCTACTAGCCTGTACTCAGCAGCGATTGTCAGAACTGCCACCGATCACCTGGAAGGCTGGGGCAGCAGCTTGTGTTGTTCTTTCAGCTGGGGGTTATCCTGGGTCCTACCAGAAGGGGCAAGTAATTACTGGGATTGAGCAGGCTGAGGCAGTGGGAGCAAGTGTATTTCACGCTGGCACGAAGCTGAAGCAGCAACAGGTGGTGACAGATGGTGGTCGTGTTTTGGGTGTTACCGGGATAGGGGAGACTTTTGCTCAAGCGATAGACCTTGCCTATGCCGCGATCAACTGTATTCAGTTTGAAGGGATGTACTATCGGCGGGATATTGGCTACCGCGTCAAATCAGTTGTTACTTTTTAGTAAAGAAACCACTAAGAAATAATAACTTTATTAAAATGCTGGCTCTACTGAAAACCATCCAAGAAGCGATCACCCATTGGTGGTCAGAGTTCACCCTCCAAACCAAGCTGATGGCTGCTGCCACGTTAGTGGTTTCTTTGATCATGAGCGGTCTCACCTTCTGGGCCGTGAACACGATTCAACAGGATGCTCGTTTGAGCGACACCCGCTTTGGTCGTGACCTCGGACTGCTGCTGGCATCCAACGTAGCACCGCTGATTGCACAAGACAATCTGACCGAGGTTGCCCAGTTTTCCCAACGCTTCTACAACAGCACCTCTAGCGTGCGCTATATGCTCTACGCCGACGAAGCTGGGAAAATCTTTCTCGGCCTTCCCTTCGGGGAATCGGAGGTGGAAAACTCCCTCACCATTGAGCGTCGGATTGAGTTGCCAGACAATTATGCCGCGAATTCCGAAGTTCCGATGGTGCGGCAGCACCAAACGCCGGATGGAGAAGTCACTGATGTCTTTGTTACCCTGAGTTACGAGGGTAAATACCAGGGTGTTTTAGCTATTGGCATTAACCCCAACCCCACGGTAGTCACGTCCTCAAATCTCACACGGGATGTTACAATCGCTGTTTTCGTCTCGATCTGGGTAATGGTGATTCTGGGAGCTGTGTTTAACGCCCTGACCATTACCCAGCCGATTAAGGAACTGCTGGTGGGGGTCAAAAATATTGCAGCGGGGAATTTCAAGCAGCGGGTTGACCTGCCATTAGGAGGCGAACTAGCGGGGTTAATCTCCAGCTTCAATGAAATGGCAGAGCGGCTGGAGCGCTATGAAGAGCAAAATATCGAAGAACTAACAGCTCAGAAAGCCAAGCTAGAAACGCTAGTTTCGACGATCGCAGATGGAGCCATACTGCTAGATACAAATTTGGAGGTGATTTTAGTCAACCCTACCGCACGGCGAATTTTTGGCTGGGAGGGCGGTAATGTGGTGGGAGGCAATGTTATGCATTATTTACCGTCGTCGGTGAAAGTGGAGTTGACGCGCCCCTTATATCAAATAGCATCTGGCGATCGCGAAACCGCTGAGTTCCGCATCACCCTCACCCAGCCAACCAACCGCACCATCCGCATTCTTCTGACTACGGTTCTCAACCAGTACCGGGAAAGTATCAAAGGCATTGCGATGACTGTACAAGACATTACCCGTGAGGTAGAACTGAACGAGGCTAAAAGCCAGTTCATCAGCAACGTCTCTCATGAATTGAGAACCCCCCTGTTCAACATCAAAACCCACATCGAAACTCTCCAAGAGTACGGCGAAGACCTCAGTGAAACTGAACGCCGGGAGTTTCTCGAAACCGCCAATCATGAAACAGACCGCCTCAGCCGCCTGGTTAACGATGTCCTGGATTTGTCACGACTTGAATCCTGCCGCATCTATCACTTTGGAGAGGTGGATCTGGCTCAGGCGATCGAACAGACGCTACGCATATACCAGCTCAACGCCCGAGATAAAGGCATTGAACTGGTTCAGGAAGTTGCCTCTTCGTTGCCGCCAGTGGTGGGTAACTATGATTTGTTGCTGCAAGTGTTTACAAATCTAGTCGGCAATGCGCTCAAGTTTACCCAGTCGGGCGGACGAGTGGCAATTCGCGCCTATCCGCACTCTGGAGCGCCAAACAGTCAACAAAAGACCGAGCAAGTGCGTATTGAAGTATCCGATACTGGGATGGGGATCGCGACTGAGCACCAGGATAAAATTTTTGGTCGCTTTTTCCGTGTGGAAAATCGGGTGCATACCCTGGAAGGCACAGGACTGGGGCTATCGATTGTAAGAAATATCATGGAAGAAAAGCATCACAGCAGCGTCCACCTGGTTAGTGAAGTCGGCGTTGGCACGACCTTTTGGTTCGACCTATTAGTATTTAAGGAAGAAGCGGCAGCGATTGAGAATCTGGCAGTTGTCTAGGGCTTGCTCCCCTCCCCCTCTGCCCCCCTACTCCCTGGGGGCTACTCCTCAAGGTGAACAGGAAACTCACAAGTAATAGACCTAGTAGGATGATTAAGGCTTGGCGGCGCTTGAAAGCGCTACTCACGAGCGTAGCGAAGCTGGTAACGTTCTGGGGGCGCTGATTCATGCCAACCTGGGAGACGTTCTGGTAGAGAGTACACTCCCTGGCATGGGGACGTTGGGGAAAGTTACAGGTATCGTCTAAGTGGTAGGTGCAGCTCTGGCACAAAGACTCTTCCCCATCTGCACGATGTAAGGGAATGCCAGGATGACCGTAAGCCTTTAGAGGGGTGTGGCAATAGGCACAGTTAACTGCCTGAGCATCAACGGGTTGATGACAACGGGGACAATTTGGCATAGGTCGGCACGAAGTAACTCATGGCGGGCTATTATGTCGTCTTTGAGTGAAGCCGTACGCAAAGCTTCAAATTTGCCAGAATAAAACTGTAGGCTAGAGTGATAACGCTTTAAGCATAGCTTTATTGAGCTAGGGGAGAGTTCTCCTCAGGAACGCCGCATGGAAAGCAACAACTGGATTAAGCAACTAATGATGCTCGGGATCGGCACAACGTCTTTGGCAGCCGAAAAACTCCGGGAAGCAAGCGATCAATGGGTGAAGGATGGCAGGCTAAATCCTGAGCAGGCTCAGGCGTTTGTCGATGATATGATGCAACAGTTAAAGTCTGAGCAAGGTAACATTGAGGTACAAATGCAGCGGCAGCTGCGGAATATGATGCAGGAACTGGGGGTTCCCCGCCAGTCGGAAATGGACGAACTTCGGGGTCGCATTGACCGTTTAGAGCGTCAGGTTCGTGACATGGAGAATAAGCTCTGGCGTTGAAGTTTAGCGAAGGGAGAACTAATGAATGCCGAAAATTTTAATCAGCTTGGGGCTAATGCTGATATTGGTGTTGGCTCAAGTAGGCAGTAAACAAAACTTAGCGATCGCAGCTCAGCTCACCAAAAGCCAAAGTGCGATCGCTACGCTGACTGATAACAATAACTTAATTGCAAGCAAGACTATGTCTGATGCCAACGTTGTGACTACGCCTGATGGACTGAAGTATACCGAAATCAAGGAAGGCACTGGGGCGACTCCCAAAAAAGGTCAGACGGTTGAAGTTCATTACACCGGCACTCTGCAAGATGGCACTAAGTTTGATAGTTCGCGCGATCGCGGTCAGCCTTTCGAGTTCCAACTAGGCGTCGGGCAAGTGATCAAAGGTTGGGACGAAGGAATCAGCACCATGAAAGTCGGCGGACGTCGCAAGCTGATTATTCCCCCACAGTTAGGTTACGGCGCGAGGGGAGCCGGTGGCGTGATTCCTCCCAACGCCACCCTGATCTTCGATGTTGAATTGCTGAAAGTCTCCTAGAATCAACAATTGTGAAAAGATAGCCCTTGGTGTAACAACGAAGGGCTATTTTCATGCCCAGACCGGCGTTACACAAGCAATTCCCTCAACTTATTTTTCAGTTCTGGGATTTGAGTTTTGCATACTTCCGGTATTCGATGTTCCGCTACTCGGTTGATTTGGGGATTGCTCTGCTTGATGATTGGCGTTATCCGGGGATTGCGCGTGTCTGGGCTTCGAGTTATCGCGGTGTTGCACAGTTCTGCTATTCGGGTGACGTGTGCTAGTAGTCGGGTTATTTGGGTATTGCTCAGTTCCAGTATTGGAACCACTACCAGAAGTGGGTTGCCCACTTCCTGTCGGTGTCTGAGCTAAGATTTGCTTCGTTACTGGGTTAGATTGATTGCCGCGAACACTCTGATTACAAGGTTGATTGAGCGCTAGTGCCGGGAGACTAAGCAAAGCACTGGCACTAGCAACTCCTAAGAGGCTAGCGATCGCTTTAACCAAATTTTTACTATTCTGTGCGCTCATTAGTTTTTCCTTTATGGTGAATGCCTTCTAAGTTTCTATGCCAAAACACCTAGCGGCGATCCCCGCCTCACCAGCATTGAGCCATAAAACTGTATTGAACACTACATAATAATGTAATTGACTTGAGCAATTTTGTAATCTATCTTTTGGCTAGGGCGTGTCTGGTAACTGGATGGGCATTGGTTCTATAGGCTCAATAATTTTGATTTTTGGCTAAATTCATAAACTTGGTCAAATTTGGCTCGAACAAAAGCTTAACTGTTCCGGTTGGGCCATTTCGATGTTTTGCTATTATTATTTCGGCAATATTTCTATCTGGAGAATCTGGATTATAGTAACTATCTCGATAGAGCATAATAACTAAATCCGCATCCTGCTCTATCGAATTGTGGACTATTATGTTGTTAGCAATAAAATTATGAAGCTCAGGAACTGTTAAATCGTAAACCTCAGTTTCACCATCAGCTTGGATTGAGACAATTTCATCCCAGTAAACATCACTAGTAGACAGGACATTTAGGGCAATGCGATCGCCGGTTTGTAATTGCTCCAATCGCTCCCAACCATTAATAGCAAGAAACTTGTGATTGCCAGTTGCCCGAATGGTATATCCGAGGCGAGTTTGTAGCCGCAAGACAGGTTTTACACCTGTTGAGAAGGCATTGCTGACGACTGCCCTTTCTAGCTGCATTGTGGCTTCGTTTAGCGCCCAAACTGCGAAATCTGAACTGCCAGCCAATTCACTAATCGGCACTTGGACACCAGTATCTGCTAATGTCACCAGGCTATCGCCAGTCAAGCAACCCGATTCTCTCAAGTCGGACATCATCGGTCGTTTATTATTGCGGGTTTCGACCTGCCGACTAAGCTGAGATAGGGCAATGATTGGGACATTGAGTTCACGGGCTAAACCTTTGAGCGAGCGCGTAATTTTCGACAACTCTTGCACGCGATTATCGCCACTCCCTTCCATCAGTTGCAAATAATCCAGCAAAATCAAGCCCATCTCTCCACCTTGTTCTGCTTGGAGACGACGAGCCTGCGATCGCATCTCTGTTACCGTGATATTCGGAGTATCGTCAATAAAAATTGGCAGCTCAGAGAGTACAGCGATGGCATGAGAGAGCGGTTCCCACTCATTTTGACTAATCCGCCCAGCCCGCAAACGGTTACTTTCAATCCCAGCCACGCTTGCCAGCATTCGCTGCCCCAGCTGCTCCTTTGACATTTCCAAGCTGAAGATAGCAACCGGCAACTTATGTAAAGCAGCGACATTGTGAGCAATATTAAGGCAATAGGACGTCTTTCCCATTGATGGGCGACCAGCGACGATAATCAAATCAGAACGCTGAAAACCGCCGGTCATAGCATCTAGATCATAGAACCCACAGGGAAGACCGGGTAGGGCGATACCCTGATGACGATTCTCAATATCCTGGAAAGTATAGATCAGCGTGTCAGAAAGGGGAATTAGACCCTGCTGAGGACGCTCCTGAGTGATGCTGAAAACTTTCTGTTCTGCTTGGTCAAGGACAGTTGCTAACTCGATCTGTGTCTCATAACCTAGCTGAACAATCTCGTTGCCGGATTGAATTAACTTGCGGCGCAGGTATTTGTCCATCACCAGCGTCGCTAGGGCGTCAATATTGACAGCTGACACAGTGCGATCTACCAACTGCGCCAACTTGCTTTTGCCTCCAATGCGCGTCAGCAGGTCGCGATCAGAAAGCCAAGCCATAACGCTGAGCAAATCCGTCGGCTTGCCTTGGCTGTGGAGTTTCTGCGCCGCTTGGTAAATACCTTTGTGAGCGCTGATATAAAACGCTTCTGGGAGGAGACGGTCCCAAACCCGGCTGATTGCTTCCGGATCGAGCAGAATGCCTCCCAAAATAGCTTCTTCCGCCTCGATATTTTGGGGGGGGAGGCGATCGCTTCCCTTGCCGTCAAAGCTGAGTTGTTGAGCCATAGAGAATGGCTATTGAGGTACTACTTGAATTTCAACCACTGCCGTAACTTCCGGGTGGAGCTTAATCTCAGCCTTGTAAGAACCGATACTACCAATATCTGGTAAATTAATCCCCCGCCGATCCACTTCCTGACCAGTAATTTCCTGAATAACTGCTGCGACTTCTCGGTCGGTGACCGTACCAAAAATGGCATCTCCCTCACCTACCTGTTTGGCTATTGTGAAGCTACCAACCGCTTCCATTGCCGTCTTGCGCTCAAAGGCTAGTTGCTTCTCCTCCAATTGGCGCACCCGCTCTTGCTCTCGCCGCCGTTCTACTTGCTTAAGAATACCAGGAGTGGCATTAACCGCCAGTTTTTGGGGAATCAGATAATTCCGAGCATAGCCGGGAGCCACTTCCACCAGGTCGCCAGATTTTCCTAACTTGCTGACATCCTGATTTAAAACTAATTGAACACGTTTCGCCATGGTCTTGCCTGTAGAGTCTATGCTTACCGAAGTTGGTAACAATTCGTTGCCGAATTTACAAGCTTACCAAAATGCCACGAGCGATCGCAACTCTAACCAGAAGCAAGCATCTAAAACCGATCCTTCATTCCCCGGAGACGGGCAAAGGTTTGCACTGGCTCGTAAGATTGTACTGCTGCTTGTAATGTGGGCTGGTTCCAGCGTAAAAACGGGTTCGTGCGCTTCTCCACTCCCAGCATTGAGGGTACAGTTGCTTGCCCCTGGCTGCGAGCGGCTTTAACAGCGGCAAAACGAGACTGTAAGTCTGTGTTGCTGTTATCGACAGTGAGGGCAAATTGCAGATTTTTCAGGGTATATTCGTGGGCGCACCACACTCTCGTATTATCGGGTAAAGTTTGCAGTTTACTTAGGGACTCGACCATTTGAGCCGGTGAACCTTCGAATAACCGCCCACAGCCGCCAGCAAATAAGGTGTCGCCGCAGAACAAATCTCCTGTCTCATCGCCATCCTTGGGGTGAAAGTAGTAGGCGATGTGAGCGCGGGTATGTCCAGGAACAAATAAGACTGACGCTGAACAATCTCCAAATTCGACGCGATCGCCCTCCTTTAAGAACACCTGCTGTCCTGGAATTCTCCCCCGATCCTCTTCTCCCCCATAAACTTTAACTTGCCCAAAATGCTGCATCAGTTGACGATTACCACCCACATGGTCGCTATGATGGTGCGTATTAAATATCGCCACTAATTCAGCTTTCAGTTTTTCCAGTTGCTTTAGCACTGGCTGAGCTTCAGCTGGATCAACCACAGCCGCAATATTTTGCTCCGGGTCATGCAGCAAAAATATGTAATTGTCTGATAGGGCCTCAAGCCTGTAAACTTGCATCAAAAATTGCCTCGGAAATTTTTAACGGTGTACCTTTATTTAAATGTACGGACTTATTCTTATACAATTGCTCATTAGTCTTATCACTCTCGCCTAGCGCCATGAGTCTAGATCCAGGGCGGATTGGAAACCTTTGCGCTCGACCAAAGCGAACATACTTCCCAGCTGCAACCATACCAGCAAGCCAATCAGCAAAGTTAGTGGCACAGCAACTATATAGCAAAGCCAATCTGGAAACCCAAAAATTTCTAAACCGGAGCCCAGAAAAATACAAACACCCGCAGAAATTCCGAGAAACGGCACCAGCAATTGTCCTGTTCGCAAGCTATTGCTCACACCAACAGAGCGATCGCTCGACCATTTTTGCAAAATTTGTTTAAGCGTCGCTGCGAACGCCGTACCCGAGGTTAACGCACTTAGTAGACCGGCAACTAGCAGGAAATACGGCGGTTCTGGATAGTAGTACATTAAAAACTCCTTATGTCCCAGTTTTTACGGGTAATATTGCAGTCTCTCTAGAAAACTCCCTCAAGGCTTCTAGAGCCACGTTAAACAGGCTCGTCAACTTCAAGTCATCCTTGACCAAGTTCCACAGGTGTCGGACTTCTTCTGTGTGCAGCCTATCATCTTCTGTAAGAGCAAAAACCAGCTGACGCTGGAGAAACTTGCCCTCATCCGAGAGTAGATACTGTAAACCCATCTGGGCTGTGGGCAAAAAATCGAAATTGCGGTCACCGCGAGCGATCGCAATCAGATTCTCCAGCCGCTTCCACTGGAATTTACCATCTTTGAACAGCACATCAAGCAGGCGCCGCCGCAGTTTTGGAGATTCCCCGCTCAGAAGCCGCCGTGCCACGTAGGGATAAGCCACCTCAACAATTTTGAAATTTGGGTTGAGGCTGAGAGCTACGCCCTCCTGCGTCACTAGGGAACGAATGATCAGGGCAAACTTCGCCGGTACTCGGAAGGGGTATTCGTACATTAACTCTGAGAACGAATCTGTGATAGATTTAAAGTTAAAGTTACCCACGCTTTCCCCAATCGCGTTCCCCAGCACGACTTCTAAGGCAGGTACAATCGGGCCAATATCCGTTCCTGGAGCTAGAAACCCCAGCTTCACAAAGTCCTTAGCTAAATCCGTGTAGTCTTTGTTGATTAGATGCACAATTGCATCCACCAAGGTTTCTTTCGTGTCTTCACCCAGCTGATCCATCATGCCAAAGTCAATGTATGCCAGACGACCATCAGTCATGACAAACATATTGCCCGGATGGGGGTCAGCATGGAAAAATCCGTATTCCAACAGTTGTCGCAAACCTGCCGTAACACCAATCTGGATCAGGGCGTTGGTTTCGAGACTTGCTTCTCGGATGCGTTTAGTATCTGTGAGCTTAAACCCGTCAATCCACTCTAGGGTTAGGACGCGAGTGCTGGTATAGCGCCAGTAGATAGCTGGGACTTTGATAGTGAGGTCATGGCGGAAGTTGAAAGCAAATTTTTCCGCGTTCCGGCCTTCGTTGAGGTAATCAATCTCCTCATATAACTTTGTGCCAAATTCGTCCACAATCGTAGTCAGATCGTGTCCCAGATTCAGGGGTAGCCAAGGAGACACCCACCCAGCAGCCCAGCGGATTAAGTAGAGGTCGAGGCTGAGTATAGGTAGTAAGTTGGGGCGTTGCACCTTGACTGCGACTTCTTCACCACTCAACAGACGTGCCCGGTAAACTTGCCCCAGGCTAGCGGCGGCGACAGGGTCTGGGGAGATTTGGCTATAGATTGTTGTGAGCGGACGCTCTAGCTCGGTTTCGATGGTCTGGAAAGCGATCGCGTTATCGAAGGGTGGCAGCTGGTCTTGCAGCTTGACGAGTTCATCTAAGAAATCTTTCCGCACCAAGTCAGGCCGTGTAGAGAGGGCTTGACCTACTTTAATAAAAGTGGGACCAAGGCGGGTTAGCACTTCCCGCAGTTGGGTGGCTCGTTTTAACTTGTTCTGCTCAACTTTGTTTCGCCATTCGTCCAATTTGAGACTAAGAATAAACCCAGCAAAAACCCAGATAATCGTGAAGGCGCGCTCATAAGCGAGCCAGGGACGGTAGCGGTAGGCTCTTGCGAGCTTTTCTGGGTCGTAGCGCCGGTTAATCTGAGTAAGTTTATCCTGACCCACGCCGTGATTTTCCTCTTAAATAGGGAATTTAACACTAACGGATAAGTTTATTGAGCCACCCACAAAATTTGCTGTTTACAGGTTAATCGTTTTTGAGCTAAAACGATTAACCTGTGGCTTCGGGCAGCTCTTTCGGGATTTAAGCCCATTGGACTAACCGCCAGTTTCTATCTTTTTCTTAATCATAGTATATATAACTACATTTGCCTTAGCTGCCGGACTTGGCTTCGAGAGTTTCCAGGCGGCTTTTAAGTTCCTGGTTTTGTTGTTTGAGCTGGTCAAATTCCTCCCGCAGCTGCTGGAGCGCTTGGTCAGCGCCAGAATTTTTTTGCACACGTTGAATTGCTTCTTCAGCGGAGCGGCGCACTCGTCCATCCGGCGTTTGGTCAGCTAAAGAGCGTAAAATGGTGATGGCTTTGGGGGTTTCCATTTGCCCCAGTGCTGCAACCACAGACACTTGCGTTAAGAAGAACGAATCCTTAGATAGTTCTTCTAATCGCTCCAAGATCTGTTCCAGGTTGACAGGGGTTTGACCGCTGGAAATAGTTCCCAGTGACCGAATCGCTACTAAGCGCAAGGCTTGCGGGACACCCAGTTTGGTGTATTCCATAATTAGCTCCAGCGCCGCCAACGATGTTTTCAACTGCGCTAGACCTGCGATCGCACCTGCGCGCACTACATCATTCCACCCAGCCCTTTCCTGAAGGACAGATTTCAGCAACTGAATAACCTCATCCAACCTATCTTGGAGGGTAGTTGACAGCATTCCCCCCAAGGCTTTGGCAGCAGCCGCCTCGACGTAGTAGCTGGGATCGCCGTTTTCCACTAACGCTTTTAGCACCGAGTAGCTCTGTTGGGTTTTAATTTGAGAGAGCGCCTCCACCACCGCTCGGCGCGATAGAGGAAATTCATCTTTCAAACCAGTTACTAACCCGTCAAACGCTTGATCCAGCTTAACTTCACTCAGTTGTTTAGCCACTTCCGCCCGGACGCCCCAGAAGCGATCGCGCTCTAAGGCAGCTGACAGAGCCTTCAGTGCTTCCAATCCGCCTTTTTTCGCCAAAGCTTCAGCGGCGTAGATTCGGGAGATGGGGTCAGGGTCAAATTCCAGTTGCGCCTTCAGTTCCGGCAGTGGGTACTCTAAAGAAACAGTTTTTAGGAAATGATTTCCAGCATCAAAGCTGACAAACTGGGGTTTTTCCTCAAGTGGGAAGTAGAAACTCTGCTCCCGCTCGTAAACTCGTACTGTGAAGGTTTTGAAGATAGGGGAGGGGGTGAGGGGGTGAGG